>NZ_CAUIXH010000012.1:0-66964 GCF_962707005.1 Neisseria basseii
TGTGGTCGAACAAAGCTTTGGTACGTTGCACCGTAAATTCCGCTATGCGCGGGCGGCCTATTTTGGTCTGCTCAAAGTGAGTGCGCAAAGCCATCTGAAGGCGATGTGTTTGAACCTGTTGAAAGCCGCCAACAGGCTAAGTGCGCCCGCTGCCGTCTAAAAGGCAGCCCGGATGCCTGATTATCGGGTATCCGGGAAGGATTAAGGGGGTATTGGGGTAGAATCAGTGGATATTTGAAACAAAAACAGCCGAAAACCTGTGTTGGGGTTTTGGTTGTTGGGAGAAAAGGAATTTTGCAAAGGTCTCAAGCAGGCAGACTGCTGACTGCCCAAGCGCAAAATATCAACCTTAACGGTACAACCCAAACTTCCGGTAATGAACGTAACGGCAATACCGCCATCGACCGTATGGCCGGCATTAACGTGGTCGGAAGCTATACTGAGCAAGTAGATAACAGAGCTTCAGACGGCATCCTATCCCTGCAAGCCGGCAACGATATCAACCTCAATGCGGCCACCGTCTCTAACCAAGTTAAAGGCGGCACTACCCAAATTACCGCCGGCAATAATCTCAACCTCGGCACCATTCATACCGAACATCGCGAAGCCTATGGTGCATTAGATGACGAGAACCATCGCCATGTCCGCCAAAGTACCGAAGTCGGCAGCAGTATCCGCACGCAAAACGGCGCACTGCTTAGAGCCGGTAACGACTTAAAAATCCGCCAAGGCGAACTAGAGGCCGAAGAAGGCAAAACCGTCCTTGCCGCAGGACGTGATGTCACTATCAGCGAAGGACGCCAAATAACCGAACTGGATACCTCGGTAAGCGTAAAAAGCAAAGGCATCCTTTCCAGTACCAAAACACAGGATCGCTACCGCTTCAGTCATGATGAAGCAGTCGGCAGTAACATCGGCGGCGGCAAAATGATTGTTGCAGCCGGGCAGGATATCAATGTACGCGGCAGCAACCTTATTTCTGATAAGGGCACTGTCTTAAAAGCAGGACACGACATCGATATTTCTACTGCCTATAATCGCTACACCGGCAATGAATACCACGAGAGCAAAAAATCAGGCGTCATGGGCACAGGCGGATTAGGCTTTACTATCGGTAACCGAAAAACTACCGATGACACTGATCGTACCAATATTGTCCATACAGGCAGCATTATAGGCAGCCTGAATGGAGACACCGTTACAGTTGCCGGAAACCGCTACCGACAAACCGGCAGTACCGTCTCCAGCCCCGAGGGGCGCAATACCGTCACTGCCAAAAGCATAGATGTAGAGTCCGCAAACAACCGGTATGCCACTGACTACGTCCATACCCGGGAACAAAAAGGCCTCACCATCGCCCTCAATGTGCCGGTTGTCCAAGCTGCACAAAACTTCGTACAAGCAGCCCAAAATGTAGGCAAAAGTAAAAATAAACGCGTTAATGCCATGGCTGCAGCCAATGCTGCATGGCAGGGTTATCAAGCAGCCCAACAAATGCAACAATTTGCTCCAAGCAGCAGTGCGGGACAAGGTCAAAACAACAATCAAAGCTCTGGTATCAGTGTGTCCATCACCTACGGCGAACAGAAAAGTCGTAACGAGCAAAAAAGCCGTTACACCGAAGCGGCAGCAAGTCAAATTATCGGCAAAGGGCAAACCACACTTGTGGCCACAGGAGGCGGGGAGCAGTCCAATATCAATATTACAGGTTCCGATGTCATCGGCCATGCAGGTACCACCCTCATTGCCGACAACCATATCAAACTCCAATCTGCCAAACAGGAGGGCAGCGAGCAAAGCAAAAACAAAAGCAGCGGCTGGAATGCGGGCGTAGCCATCCAAATAGGCGACGGCATCAGTCTTGGAATTACCGCCGGAGGAAATCTCGGCAAAGGTAAAGGACAAGGGGAAAGTACTACCCACCGCCACACCCATATTGGCAGCACGGCCGGCAAAACCACCATCCGAAGCGGCGGGGATACCACCCTCAAAGGTGCGCAGCTTATCGGCAAAGGCGTACAGGCAGATACGCGCAACCTGCATATAGAAAGCGTTCAAGATACTGAAACCTATCAGAGCAAACAGCAAAACGGCAATGTCCAAGTTACCGTCGGTTACGGATTCAGTGCAAGCGGCAGTTACAGCCAAAGCAAAGTCAAAGCAGACCATGCCTCCGTAACCGAGCAAAGTGGTATTTATGCCGGAGAAGACGGCTATCAAATCAAAGTCAGAGACAACACAGACCTCAAGGGCGGCATCATCACCTCCGGCAAGAGTGCCGAAGACAAAGGAAAAAACCTTTTTCAGACGGCCGCCCTTACTGCCAGCGACATTCAAAACCACAGCCACTACGAAGGCAAAAGCTTCGGCATAGGCGGCAGTTTCGACCTGAACGGCGGCTGGGACGGCACGGTTACCGACAAACAAGGCAGGCCTACCGACAGGATAAGCCTGGCAGCCGGCTACGTCAGCGACGGAAACAGCAAGAACAGCACCACCCGAAGCGGCATCAACACCCGCAACATACACATCACCGACGAAGCGGGACAACTTGCCCGAACAGGCAGGACTGCAAAAGAAACCGAAGCGCGTATCTACACCGGCATCGACACCGAAACTGCGGATCAACACTCAGGCCGTCTGAAAAACAGCTTCGACAAAGACGCGGTCGCTAAAGAGATCAACCTGCAAAGGGAAGTAACGAAGGAGTTCGGCAGGAACGCCGCCCAAGCCGTAGCGGCCGTTGCCGACAAACTCGGCAATACCCAAAGTTACGAACGGTATCAGGAAGCCCGAACCCTGCTGGAGGCCGAACTGCAAAACACGGACAGCGAAGCCGAAAAAGCCGCCATCCGCGCATCACTCGGCCAAGTAAACGCCTACCTTGCCGAAAACCAAATCCGCTACGACACCTGGAAAGAAGGTGGCATAGGCAGGAGCATACTGCACGGGGCCGCAGGCGGACTGACGACCGGCAGCCTCGGCGGCATACTGGCCGGCAGCGGCACTTCCCTTGCCGCACCGTATTTGGACAAAGCGGCGGAAAACCTCGGCCCGGCGGGCAAAGCGGCGGTCAACGCACTGGGCGGGGCGGCCATCGGCTATGCGGCGGGCGGGAATATCGGCTCTGCGGCAGTAGGGGCGAATGTCGATTGGAACAATAGGCAGCTGCATCCTAATGAAAGGGCTTGGATAAAACAAAATGCTAAAGCATTTGCAAAACAAGAAAATAGCGGGAAGGAACCTACCGCCCAACAAGTTGCCGATGCTCAAAAACGCTTAGTGCATCAAGCAGTCAAAGAAACCGATTTATTTTGGATGCTGACTTTAGAAAAGATAACTGATTTACCTGCAAAAGACTTTCTTAAAAAAGCCAGGCAGACCTTTCTCAATGAAGATGGCAGGCAACAGCGATTCTTCACTACGGAAGGCAAACAATTTGTCCGACCGGAGGTTTTTGCACCGGAGGCCCAATCAGACCTTTTGTTCTACCGAAACAATTTACACTCATCCAAAAATAGCAGCATTACCCAAGGCGCGAAGGATTTGGCTTCGGAATTTGCAAAAAAATCCTGGAAGGAAAAAACACAAAATCCACAAAAAACTATTACTAGAGGAGTACTCAACTCTTTACCTGTATACATTGTAGGTTCAAAGGCGGTGGATACCTTTAAAGATGTCCAAAACTGTGCAAACGACTTTGGACGATGCTGGGACAATGTCACCGAGGCCTTCCAGTCACCTGGAGCAGGTACTGCTTCCTTAATCTTAAATGACTTGCAACCGATTTACAGACAAGACGTCTGAGGTGCGCAAGCCGCACTGATCGGACTTCAATCGGTAGAAAATTTGACCACGGCCGTCGGAGCGGGCAAGGTATTGAAGCAGGTTGTCAAACCAGGCAACAGCTTTAAGCGCATGCTGGGCAAAGACGCCCGGGTAGAAGCAGCTAAAAAAGACGATCCGCCGAAACCCAACTTATTAGGAAATTATTCTAAATTAGCTATTTTTCCTAGAGATTCTACCCAGCTAATTAATAAAGCAGATGTTTCTATACTTAAGTCAAATGTCGTAAAATTTACTCCTGAAGATTTAGTGGCGACTGTTCGTATTTCATCAGAAAAGGTGGTTTTTTTAGAAAAAGGAAATGCAGCATCTGGATTACAACATATTTTGGCTCATGCTAAAGAATTCGCAAGTATTGGGGTGCATGAATCTGAAATACCCAGTTTTTTATTAAAGGCAATAAGAGATGGGAAAATAATTGGCTATCAAGAAAAAGGTCTAGGTAGACCAATTTATCAAGTGAACCATAATGGTAGGGAAGTTAAGGTGGCAATTACCATTGGTGATAATGGTTACATTGTGGGGGCAAACCCTCGAGGATTTGTAAAATGAAAATTAAAATTAGATTAATGGCTGACTATTTTTGTTATCCATTATGGCATGATGATGGTATTAATATGGGAGATATTGACCCTGCCAGTTTACCAATTTCCAATGAATTAAAAATGAAACTCTATCATTGGGCAGAATTATATGACAATATTCTAAACATGGCTGATCCAGCAAGCTCTGTTTTTAATAGTAAAGAAGAAGAAAAATACTTCATACAAATGGGGGCAGAGCTTTTTTCTCAATTAAAAGTTGAGTTAGGTGACTCATACGAGATTAGGTATGTTGTTACTATTTAACAATAACCAACCAGCATATCCCGTGTAACCAAACTAAAAAGTGCACCAAATAACATGCAGCTAGTACCATTGGTAATATATGATGCAGTTAGACATACTGGTCAAAATGCATTAAAAAAAGGACGTTGATCAAGGAAATGAATAATGAAAAAATTAAATATCTGGAGAGATGAAGGAAAAGTTTCTGCTTCAATCATTGAAAAATTTGCAGAAAATTTAGGTGTAACATTCCCTAGATCGTATATATATTTGATAAGTGAACATGATTATTTATATCCCGAAGAAGATTGTTTTATTTTTATTGATAATAATAAGAATACAGATGACAGAAATATTTTATTTTTATGATATAAACAAGATGCCTCCAGTCATGAAAATATCTATACCTATTCATGCATTGATGATGAATATGGCTATGGAAACAAAGTTGTTGCATTTGGAATAAGTGCAAATGGCGATTATATTTGTTTTGATTACCGTAAAAATTCAAGTAATCCATCCATCGTACTTATGTATCATGATGAATTTTACGAAGATGAACTAGGTAATACCAAGATGATTACAGTTCCCATCGCACCTGATTTTGATAGTTTTATAGATAAACTTTATCAAGATGTAGATTAACTGGAACTACTAGCCAGCATAGCCTGTGTAACCAACTGAAAAAGTGAAATGGTAGGATGTGTATTCATGCACACGCGGTTTTGGTTTCGCTGAACTCCGTTTCAGGCTGCCTTAAAACCACTTACCTTACCATTTCACTTCAAAAGACCGAATACGGCGACTTTATCGGCAGCACCGCGACCGCGTTTACCTTTGCGTTGTCCACCAAAATAACTTTCATCGGCTTCTACTTCGCCATCAAACATTTCCAAATGTGGACTGTTTTGATAAATAAGTAATCGTAAACGATGAAAATAATAGGCTGCGGTATTTTTATTAACGCCTACTAACTCTGCTGCTGTTCTTGCAGTTACACCTGTGACAAATAGCCCAATGAGTTTATTTTGTTTATACTGGCTTAGACGACTTTTTCTCATAGGGATAATTCTAACTTAATTTGAATTTCCCTAGTTATCTAGGACAGCCCCAATCAATAAATAGGATAACCTAGCAATATTCAAGTATCTATTCCTGCAAACTTACCCAGTATTGGAGATAAATTTAATGTTATCCCATCTTATTAATAAAAATCTGAATACTATAGCTGGCTGTATAGTAATTATGTTTGGAATTTGTTTTGCATTATTGATAACAGAAGCTCAACAGGAAGGTAAATTAGGTTACAAAACGGATAATAGGGAAAGGGTTCAAAGGATATTCTCTGAAATACCGACTATGATTGAACCATATCAAGTATCTGATAGTAATTCATTTACAAGAGGTCCTACAACTTTTGTGACTTTTTATGTTAAAGGTTCGGACTCCGAACTAAAAAAATTAACTCTATTAATCGATCGAAGACAGAGCCTTTTCGGATTTGTTAATGCTTGTAGGAATGGGGAGTCTTTAATATATGAATATAAATTAATAACTGAATTTGATAAGACAGTTAAAATAGATTCTTTGGCTATCGAGTGGAAATATCCGGATTCATCATGCAACTAGCGTAGCATTAAAACTACTTACCTGCCTTTTTTGTTTTAATCCACCTAACCCTAAATCATGCCTGCCACTCTACCCCAATGAGCCATGTAACGAAAGCGAAGCACTCGGCGCCATCACTTGGTTGTGGTATCAGTCGCCTACGCATCGCCAAGTGCCTATTGCCGGATGCCGGCTTATGTGTTGCCTATGTAAAAAAGAAAATCAACTCACCGGAAAAACCAAGCAAAAGGAAATAAGCAATGGATACGAATAACTATGACAAAATTATGTCATTTAAGCCTGAAAACAAAGAAAGTGAGCTAAAAATTGCCGTAAGATTCCAACGAAGATTGATACCATCAAAAATTGTATATTTTTATACAGGTTTTATGGGATTATTGGTTTTTTTACAGAAATATCAAATTCTTCATATCTCTAACTTCAATGAATTAATGGATTGGCTCATGCTGTTATTTGTATTGCTCGGTGTATATAGTGTGATTTCTACAGTTTTTTAACTATTTGCCCCTATTGCCACAGATTTCAAAAACAGTTTAATGGAAAAGTAATCAGCGTCGATAATCAAGAAATAGCTTGCAATCAAGGAGTAGTTCCATTTATTCATTATTGTAATCGATGCAATGCCCCACTTTCACCAAAAGCAGTAACAGATTATTATGAAAATAAAGCGTGAACTTGCATGGTAGGGGGTGCTTACACCCACGCGTTCCTTGCTTTTTACTTATTTTCAGGCAGCCTTAATACCACTTACACTTACTTTTTTTGTTTTACCCCCTCTAAACACGGTATAACGCCGTAAAACCGCAGGCTGGTTGGCAGAGTTAAGCCATAAAGAATCATCGGTAACAACACCGCCAATTTTAAAATCGCTTATAAACGCGGCACAGGTATGAGCGATGCGCTTCCCGTCCCCGAAGAAGCCTTTGGTGAAGGTACTTCGCGCATGAAAATTTGGACAATCGGTGCCGATGTGAATATTCCCTTTCAAACCGGCAAACAGTTATTTGCTTACGACACCAATTTTCAAGCACAATGGAGTAAAACCCCATTGACCCCGCAAGACAAAATCGCGATTGGCAGGCGATACACCTGCGCGGATTTGACGGCGAATTAAGTTTGGCGGCGGAACGCGGTTGGTATTGGCGCAATGATTTGGGCTGGCAGTTTGAGCCGGGCATCAACTGTATTTGGGCATCGATGCGGGACGTGTTTCAAGACAATCGGCACAATGGTTATTGGGACAAATTTTGGCCGGTGCGGCAATCGGTGTGCGTGGGCAAATGAAGGCGGGAGGGCGGCTGCATTATGACGTATCCGCCGGACGTGCCTTGAAAAAGCCGGAGTATTTTCAGACGAAGAAATGGGTAACGGGGTTTCAGGTGGGTTATTCGTTTTGACGCGATTGAAGTGAATAATGTATGACAAGATACACGAAAGCTGCCGGTTTTTTGCCGGCAGCTTTTGTTTTATGTGGTGATGATTTTCAGCAAAATGCGTGCTGTGACTGATGCGAAAATGGCTAAATTCACGGACATCAGGCGCATCATAACTATGAAAGGTATCCGTGTACACAATGCCGTCAGGCTTAACTTTCTCTATTTAATATAGCCTCAAACTTATTACTGTTTAAATAAATTTCCAAAGGCTTGGGCAGGCCGTAATCTTTCAAATGCGCCGGCTTTATCCAAATGCCGTCTGAAGGGCTTTCAGACGGCATTTGTCCTTCAAACGGCGTAATCATCAGCAGCCGGTGCGTCAGGCGGTGGGTCAGGGCGGTCTGTTCGTCCATATCTGCCACGGTCAGGGAGAATTTGGCGGCAAAGTCGGAAAGCCCGTTCAAACTTTCAAAACACGGTACGCAATACAGACCGCCCCAAATGCCTTTGGCGGGGCGTTTTTCCAGCAAAATCGCGCCGTCCCGGTTGCGGACAATCAGCCAGTAAAGCGGCAGGGTTTGTACCTCGGGGGAGTTTTTTTTGCGCGGCAGCTCGGCGGTGCGGTTTTGCTTTTTTGCTTCGCAGATGTCTGCCATCGGGCATTGGTGACACAAGGGTTTCGTCCGTTTGCATACGGTTGCGCCCAAATCCATCAAGCCCTGCGTGTAGGCGGGCATATCGGCGTTTTCAGACGGCATCAGACTTTCGGCAAGCATCCAAAGCGAGTTTTCAAATTTTTTGTCCTGCGGATTGCCGTCGCGGACGAACACGCGGCAGAGCACGCGTTTGACGTTGCCGTCCAAAATGGTTTCGCGGCGGTTGAAGGCGAAGGCGCAAATGGCGGCGGCGGTGCTTCTGCCTACGCCGCAGAGGGTTTCCAAGTATTTGCGTTCCGATGGAAATGTGCCGCCGAATTGTTCGACGACTTGTTGCGCGGCTTTGTGCAGATTGCGCGCGCGGCTGTAATAGCCCAAGCCCGCCCACAACGACAACACTTCGTCTTGCGGCGCGGCGGCAAGTGCCTGTACGGTCGGGAATTTTTCCAAGAAACGCGGATAGTAGTCCAACACGGCGGCAACCTGCGTTTGCTGGAGCATGATTTCGGAAAGCCAGACGCAATAAGGGTTTTTGACCTGCCAAGGGAGGTGGTGGCGACCGTGTTGTTTTTGCCAGCGGATGAGCCGTTCGGAGAAGGGGATGGGTGTGTTCATTAATATCAATCTATGGTTTTATTTATATTTAAAACAGTATGTTATGGTATAACATTGTGAAAGTAATTCTTATTGACATACAGATTGTAGGGGTATATAACTCATATAAAGAGACTTTATTGCGGTATTGAAATTATTTATCAACAAGCAAGGAGTATCAGCATGAAAGCAATGGTTTATCACGGCGCAAACGACATCCGTTTTGAAGAAAAACCTCGTCCGCAGATTATCGATCCGACCGATGCGGTGGTGAAAATCGTCAAAACCACGATTTGCGGTACTGACTTGGGTATTTGGAAAGGTAAAAACCCCGAAGTCGCCGACGGTCGCATTCTCGGTCATGAGGGCATTGGTATTGTAGAAGAAGTCGGCGATGCTGTAAAAAACATCAAAGTCGGTGATAAGGTCATTATTTCATGCGTCAGCAAATGCTGTACTTGCGACAACTGTAAAATCCAACTCTATTCACACTGCCGTAACGGCGGCTGGATTTTGGGCTACATGATTGACGGTACGCAGGCCGAATACGTCCGTACGCCTTATGCCGACAACAGCTTGGTTCCGCTGCCTGACAACGTCAACGAAGAAGTTGCCCTGCTGTTGAGCGACGCTTTGCCGACCGCCCACGAAATCGGCGTGCAATACGGCGATGTGAAACCCGGCGACACCGTCTTTATCGCAGGCGCAGGCCCTGTCGGTATGTCCGCCCTGTTGACCGCGCAACTGTACAGCCCTGCCGCCATCATCGTTTGCGATATGGACGAAAACCGTTTGAAACTGGCAAAAGAGTTGGGTGCGACCCATACCGTAAGCCCCGCTTCCGGCGACGTATCCAAACAAGTCTTTGCCATCGTCGGCGAAGACGGCGTGGACTGCGCGATTGAAGCCGTCGGCATCCCTGCGACTTGGAATATGTGCCAAGATATCGTGAAACCCGGTGGTCATATCGCCGTTGTCGGTGTACACGGTCAATCCGTTGATTTCAAACTGGAAAAACTGTGGATTAAAAACCTCGCCATCACAACAGGTTTGGTAAATGCCAACACCACCGAAATGCTGATGAAAGCCATTTCCAGCAGTTCAGTGGATTACACCAAAATGTTGACCCACCATTTCAAATTCAGCGAATTGGAAAAAGCCTACGACGTGTTCAAACACGCCGCCGAAAACCAAGCGATGAAAGTGGTTTTGGAAGCGGATTAATCGGCGTTGAATCAGTTGTTTTTTAAGCGGATGCCGTCTGAACGTGTTTCAGACGGCATTTTTTCAGCCGTGTAAAATAGGCTGTTCCTGATCAATCAGGTATGGTGGATTAACAAAAATCAGGACAAGGCGACGAAGCCGCAGACAGTACAAATAGTACGGCAAGGCGAGGTAACGCTGTACTGGTTTAAATTTAATCCACTATATTTAAGGGGGATTAATGGGATATTTTGGTAGGAACGGCGGTTATTTGAAACGAAAATATCCGAAAAACCTGTGGTTGGATGTCGGCTGTTTGAAGAAAAGGAATTTTGCAAAGGTCTCTAAGCGTTTTTTAACGACGGCTAATTTGTTAGTTTCAGCCGTTCATCACGGTATTTTACCGATAGGGCGATTTCTCTAACTAATTGATAAGTATATTATAATTATTTTTTTGTTATATGTTTCCGCACATCGCGCGTCCTTCGCATTATGCGGGAGATGGATGGGCATTTTAGGGGACGGTGTGCCGAGGAAGTGCTGCCGTGTATGCCGACTGCGCCGCCAAGCGGCAAAATGCCGTCTGAGACTGGAAAGGGCTTCAGACGGCATTTTTACGATGCGAATCAGGCTTTGGGTTTCAATGCCGCCGCTTCTTTGGCGAGGCGGGTGATGGTGTCCCAGTCTTTGTTTTTCACGGCTTCTTTCGGTGTCAGCCATGAGCCGCCGACGCACAGGACGTTGGGCAGTGCCAAGTACTCGGGGGCGGTGGCGAGGCTGATGCCGCCAGTCGGGCAGAAGCGCACGCCGGCATAAGGGCCGTACAGGGCTTTGAGCATGGCTTTGCCGCCAACGACTTCGGCAGGGAAGAGTTTGAGGGTGTCGATGCCGTGTTCCAAAGCCAGTTGGACTTCGCCTGGAGTGGCAACGCCGGGAATCAGGGGGATGCCGCTGTTGTGGCTGGCTTTGGCAAGGGATTCGTGCAGACCCGGGCTGATGGCGAAAACCGCGCCTGCGTCTTCGACGGCTTTGAGCTGCTCGGGGTTGGTAACCGTACCTGCGCCGACGATGGCGTTGGGCACTTCTTTGGCAATCAGGCGGATGGCGTCGAGGCCGACGGGGGTGCGCAGGGTGATTTCGAGGGTGGGGATGCCGCCTTCGACAAGGGCGTGGGACAAATCGACGGCAGTGCTTAAGTCGTCAATCGCCATCACAGGCACAACTGCGCCGGCGGTCAGGATTTCGCGGGGGGTCAGTTTGGACATTTCGGTTCTCCAAGTGGAATGGGGTATTTTATTAAGATGGGACAGGCTGTAGGTCGGATACTTGTATCCGACATCTTGGACGGTGTCGGATTCGAGAATCCGACCTACGTCTATCTTAAACGGCTTTAATAATTTTTCAGACGACCTTCCGTTTGAAAAGGTCGTCTGAAACGTGCATCAGGCAAATTCGCCGCCGAAGCTCATGGCACCGGTTTCTGCGCTGCTGGTCATGCTGCGGAAGTTGGCGAAGAGTTCGCGGCCGCAGCCTTGTTGGTTGGCGCTCAAGTCAATGTGTTCGACTTCGCGGGCGTTCCATTCGGCCTCGTTAATCAGGACATTGAGTTCGCCGGTAACGGAGTCGAAGCGGATCAGGTCGCCGGTACGGATTTTGGCGATGTTGCCGCCCATCAGGGCTTCGGGCGTCATGTGGATGGACGCAGGCACTTTGCCGGACGCGCCGGACATACGGCCGTCGGTCAGCAGCGCCACTTTGAAGCCTCGGTCTTGCAGAATGCCCAAAGGCGGAGTCAGTTTGTGCAATTCGGGCATACCGTTGGCGCGCGGGCCTTGGTAGCGGACGACGCAGACGAAATCGCGTTCCAACTCGCCGCGCTCAAAAGCAGCCAACACTTCGCGTTGGTCGTTGAACACGATGGCGGGCGCTTCGATGATGCGGCAGCCTTCGCGCACGGCGGACACTTTAATCACGCCGCGACCGATGTTGCCTTTCATCAGGCGCAAACCGCCGTCCGGGGAGAACGGGTTGTCGGCTTTGCGCAGGATGTCGTCGTTGCCGCTGGTTTCAGGGGCTTCGCGCCATTCGAGTTTGCCGTCGATGAGGAAAGGTTCTTTGGTGTAGTGGCGCATACCGTGTCCGACGACAGTATCGACATCGTCGTGCAACAGGCCGGCGTCCAGCAATTCGCGGATAACGAAAGGCAGGCCGCCTGCTGCGGTAAAGTGGTTCACGTCGGCCTTGCCGTTGGGGTACACGCGGATAAGCAGTGGGATGATAGAAGAAATTTCGTCGAAGTCGTCCCAGTTCAAAATCACGCCTGCGGCGCGCGCCATGGCGACGAGGTGCATGGTGTGGTTGGTCGAACCGCCGGTTGCCATCAGGCCAATCAGGGCGTTGATGAAGGATTTTTCGGTCAACATTTCGCCCAAGGGTTTGATGGTGCCGTTTTTGATGCCGCGCGCGAGGTGTCCGGCAGCGTAGCGGGTCAGGGCTTCGCGCAGGTCGGTATAAGGGTGGACGAAGGCGGCGGCGGGCAGGTGTACGCCCATCATTTCCATCATCATTTGGTTGGAGTTGGCGGTGCCGTAGAAGGTACAAGTACCCGGGCTGTGGTAGGAACCCATTTCGCTTTCAAGCAGGGCATCACGGCCGACTTTGCCTTCGGCAAAAAGTTGGCGGGTACGGGCTTTTTCCTTATTGCCGATACCGCTGGACATCGGGCCTGCAGGGACGAAGATGCCTGGGATATGGCCAAACGACAACGCACCAATCATCAAACCCGGTACGATTTTGTCGCATACGCCCATAAACAGTCCGCCGTCGAACATTTGGTGCGACAGGCCGACGGCGGTACTCATCGCAATCACGTCGCGGGAGAACAGCGACAGTTCCATACCGGCGTAGCCTTGCGTGATGCCGTCGCACATGGCGGGCGTGCCGCCGGCGACTTGGGCGGTCGCGCCGTTTTTCTGAGCTTCGTCTTTGATTTGGTCGGGGAAGTCTTTAAACGGCTGATGTGCGGAAACCATGTCGTTGTAGGCGGTGATGATGCCTAAGTTGGGGACGGTTTCCTGAAGCATTTCGATTTTGATGCTTTTAGGCATGGCAGCATAGCCGTGCGCCAAGTTGCTGCAACCGAGCTGGTTGCGCTCTAAGCGTCCCATTTGTTTGGCACTGCGGATTTTCGCCAGATATTTTTCACGCGTCGGACGGCTGCGTTCGATAATGCGCCTGGTGATTTCGGCGAGTTTGGGGTGGATAGGAGTGTGGTTCATGTTCGGTCTCCTGTCGGAAGGGTGGTCTGTATGGGGTTTTGTTTGCGCGTTTCTGATTTTTGTATCGGGTGTTCAGGCGGTGAATATTTTAAAGGTATGCCGTCTGAAGTGGGAAGCAGGGCTATTATAATACAAAATTTGTAATTTTGTTACAAAAAATCAGGCATTGAAAAGAAATTTGATTTAAATCGCAGAATCTTCCGATTGTTGTAACGGAATAGGGGAAACCTGCCCGATTTTTGGACTAAGTCAAATAAATTGTAAAAATGGGAATAGACAAAAAGTGTAGCGGTGTGTAGTATTACTACTCATTATGCCGCCTGCCTTTGTTTCCGATATTGCGATGCAGCGTGATGGGAAAAGCAGGTTTCAGACGGCATCGAAAAATTCTTTCCTGACGAGATAATACGATGAGTACACAAACAAATTTTGATTTGGTGTTGTTCGGTGCGACCGGCGATTTGGCGATGCGCAAGCTGTTGCCCTGCCTGTATCAGGCGCACGTGGCCGGTCTGCTTCATCCCGAAGGGCGTATTTTGGGGGTCAGCCGCAGCGAGTTGGATACCGAAGGTTTTCTGGCGAAGGTGGAAACCAGTTCCAAAATCCATGTGAAAGAAAATTTTTCCGATGAGGCTTGGGCATCGTTTGTCGAGCGTCTCGCATATCTCAAAGTCGATGTTACGCAGCCGGACGATTTTGCCGCTTTGGGCGATTTGGTCAAAGCACGCAAAGAAACCGACAACATCGTCATCTATCTGTCCACCGCGCCCAAATTCTTCGCGCAAGCCTGCGAGAACCTTGCTGCGATCGGTTTGAATGCCGACAATGTGCGCGTGGTTTTGGAAAAACCGCTGGGTACGGATTTGGCTTCTTCCCAACAAATCAATACCGATGTGGCGCGTTATTTCAAAGAAGGGCAAATCTACCGCATCGACCACTACCTTGGCAAAGAAAGCCTGCAAAACCTGCTTGCACTGCGTTTTGCCAATGTAATGTTCGAGCCTTTGTGGAACAACAAATATATTGAAAGCGTACAGCTGACCATTGCCGAACAGCTCGGTGTGGAGGAGCGCGGCGAGTTTTACGACATTACCGGCGCATTGCGCGATATGGTGCAAAACCATTTGATGCAGATGCTGTGCATGACTGCGATGGAAGCCCCCGCCAGTTTGGATGCCGACGCGGTGCGCGACGAAAAAGTCAAAGTCATCAAATCGCTGAAACCTCTGACCATCGAATCCGTCAACGAAAATGTTATTCGCGGGCAATATGTTGCAGCCAACGGTATGAAGGGCTATCTAGAAGAAAAAGATGTACCGAAAGGCAGCTTTACTGAAACCTACGTCGCCATTAAAGCCGAAATCGAAAACGAACGCTGGAAGGGCGTGCCCTTCTACCTGCGTACCGGCAAGCGCATGGCGGGCAAAGTGGCGGAAATCGTTTTGAACTTCAAAGATTTGAACAGCCATATTTTTGAAGGCAGCCGCACCGCGCCCAACCGGCTCGTTATCGAGTTGCAACCGCATGAATCCGTGCGCCTCTATACGCAGATGAAAACCCCGGGTGCTGGCAATAAGGTCGAAACCGTGCCGCTGGCAACCGATTTGGGCAAAGCATTGGAAGGCCGCCGCGCCGAGGCTTACGAACGCCTGCTGTTGGATGTGATTAACGGCAAACTCGCTTTGTTCAACCGCCGCGACGAACTCGAAGCCGCTTGGGAATATGTGATGCCGATTTTGGAAAACTGGGCAGGCAATACCACGCCGCCGCACGGTTACGGCGCACACTCTTGGGGGCCCGAAGCCGCCCGCGAACTGTTGGCGCGCGACGGACACAAGTGGCACGAAGAGCAGTAATGCAATAATGCGTTCAGACGGCATGGGGTTTGAAATGCCGTCTGAAGGAGGGCGGGGCAGGAAAAACAGTCCCGCTTCGGGGCGGAAGCGGCTAAGCCATTGTCCGCCAGCCGCCCTGTAACGGGATATGCCGTCTGAAATCACAAAAGGACACAAATATGTTTGTTTGGCACGAATACGGAAACGCGGCAGAAGCGGCGCAGTCTTTGGCCGATGCCGTAGCGGATGCTTTGCAGGGCGCGCTGGATGAAAAAGGCAGTGCGGTGTTGGCAGTCTCCGGCGGGCGTTCTCCGATTGCGTTTTTTAATGCGCTCTCGCAAAAAGATTTGGACTGGGGCAAAGTGGGCGTTACTTTGGTTGACGAGCGCGTCGTGCCGACCAACCACGCCGACAGCAATACCGGTCTGGTGCGCGAATACCTGTTGAAGAACAAAGCGGAAGCGGCAATGTGGATTCCTATGGTGGAAGACGGAAAAACTGAAACCGAATTACATCCCGATGCTGTTGTCGATTATGCACTGAAACATTACAAGCAGCCCGATGTTTTGGTTTTGGGTATGGGCAACGACGGGCATACGGCTTCGATTTTCCCGAAATCGCCCCAGTTTCAGACGGCAATCGACGGTTCGGCAGGTGTCGCGCTGGTTCATACCACGCCCGTTACCGCGCCGCACGAACGCATCAGCATGACCTTGGGCGCAATCGCCCGGACGCAAAATATCTTTTTGGCGATTCAGGGCGCGGAGAAAAAAGCCGTATTCGACCAAGCCGCACAAGGCGAAAACCGCGAATATCCGATCAGCTTCGTATTGAACCGCCAAGGAGTGAACTGCCATGTCTTCTACGCCGAATAAACACGCCGATTACCCGAGGCTGGTCGCCGACATCGGCGGTACGAATGCACGCTTTGCTCTGGAAACCGCGCCGTGCGTGATTGAGAAAGTCGCCGTCCTGCCGTGTAAGGAATACGACACGGTTACCGACGCGGTGCGCGCCTACCTGAAGCAAAGCGGTGCAACAGGCGTGCGGCACGCCGCCTTTGCCATCGCCAACCCGATTTTGGGCGACTGGGTGCAGATGACCAACCACCACTGGGCATTCTCCATCGAAACCACCCGTCAGGCTTTGGGTTTTGAAACGTTGATTCTGTTGAACGACTTTACCGCGCAGGCATTGGCGGTAACGCAGACTTCAAGCAAAGACCTGATGCAGGTAGGCGGGCAAAAACCTGTCGAATTTGCCCCAAAAGCCGTTATCGGCCCCGGTACCGGCCTGGGCGTGAGCGGATTGGTGCACAGCCCCGCAGGCTGGGTGGCTTTGGCGGGCGAGGGCGGGCATACCAGTTTCCCGCCGTTTGACGATATGGAAGTGCTGATTTGGCAGTACGCCAAAAACAAATACGGCCATGTTTCCGCCGAACGCTTTTTGAGCGGCGCGGGCTTGAGCTTGGTTTACGAGGCTTTGGCTGCAAAACAGAAAGCGAAACCCGCCAAACTGATGCCGTCTGAAATCACGGAAAAGGCTTTGAGCGGCACGTCGCCTTTGTGCCGTCAGACTTTAGACATCTTCTGCGCCATGCTCGGCACGGTTGCTTCCAACCTCGCCCTGACGCTGGGCGCGCGCGGCGGCGTGTACCTGTGCGGCGGCATTATTCCCCGCGTGTTGGAATACTTCAAAACTTCCCCGTTCCGCAGCCGTTTCGAGAACAAGGGCAGGTTTGAAGCCTATCTTGCCGCGATTCCCGTGTATGTCGTCTTGAGCGAGTTTCCCGGAATTTCCGGTGCGGCTGCGGCTCTCGACAACCATTTGAGAAACGTTTAACCACAGCGGCTCCTTGCAGCGGGGCTGCATTATCGAAGGGCATATCATTATGTTAAGCAAAATCAGCGAATCACTGGCAAACCTTTCCGGTGCGGAACGCAAAGTCGCCGAATGTGCATTGGCGGAACCCAAATGGTTCGTCCATGCCGCCGTTGCCGAAATTGCCGAACGTGCGTCCGTCAGCCAGCCGACCGTCATCCGATTCTGCCGCAGCCTCGGTTATAAAGGACTGCCCGAGTTCAAGCTCGCGTTGTCCGCCAGCATCGGTCATGAGGGTATGCCCTATGTCCACGAAGAACTCAACGCCGACGACGATATGGCAAGCGTGGTCGAGAAAGTATTGGGCAATGCCGCAGCCTCGCTGTTGGGCGAACGCCGCTTCCTGAAAGAGTCAGAGCTGGAAAACGCCATTGCCACGCTGATGCACGCCCGCCGCGTCGAGTTTTACGGTGTCGGCAATTCCGGTATCGTCGCGCAGGACGCGCAGCACAAGTTTTTCCGTTTCGGAATGTCCACGGTCGCCTATGTCGATACGCACACGCAGCTGATGGCGGCATCCGTTTTGAGCGATCAGGATGTTTTGGTTGCCATTTCCAACACGGGTTCGTCTATCGAACTTTTGGATGCGGTCAGCATCGCCAAAGAAAACGGCGCGTCCGTCATCGCGCTGACCCGCAACGATTCGCCTCTGGCGCAACTTGCCGACTGCGTGTTGAGCGTTGCCACACAGGAAAATGCCGAACTCTACACGCCCATGGTTTCCCGCCTCTTGCAGCTTGCCGTCATCGACATTCTCGCCATCGGACTTGCCCTGCGCTTGGGCGATGCTGCCAGCCTGCAATTGCAGAAAAGTAAAAAAAGCATACACAACAAGCACATCGATTACGACAAAGATTGACCTTCAGACGGCATCCCGCAAATGCCGTCTGAAATGCCGGACAACGGCCGTCGGCGGCTTGCGGCAGTTTCCGGCAGCCTCTGCATCCCACAACAAAAAACCTCATTCAGGAGCATACAGATGAAACACCTTCACGACTTACCCGCATGGTCGAAATTGTGGAACCACTTTGACGACAGCAAAACATTGCATATGCGCGAAATGTTCGAACAAGACCCGCAGCGTGCGGAACGCTACTGGCTGCAGGTCGGCGGACTGACGCTGGACTACTCCAAAAACCGCATCAACGACGAAACCATGTCGCTTTTGTTCGAGTTGGCGCGTGAAGCAGGCGTGCCGGAGCGGATGCGGCAGATGTTCCACGGCGAAAAAATCAATACGACGGAAAACCGCGCCGTCCTCCACGTCGCCCTTCGCAACCGCACCAATTCGCCGATTGTGGTTGACGGTGAAGATGTTATGCCCAAAGTCAACCGCGTTTTGCAACGTATGGGCGAATTTGCACACGAAGTCCGCAGCGGAAGCTGGCTGGGCTATACCAACCAAGTGATTACCGACGTTGTCAACATCGGCATCGGCGGATCGGATTTGGGCCCGCTGATGATGTGTACCGCGCTCAAACCTTTCGGTCATCCGCGCCTCAATATGCACTTCGTCTCCAACGTGGACGGCTCTCAACTGCGCGACGTATTGTCCAAAGTCCACCCTGAAACCACGCTGTTCATCATCGCCTCCAAAACATTTACCACGCAGGAAACGCTGACCAATGCACTGACCGCGCGCGAATGGTTTTTGAATCATGCGGGCGACGAAGAAGCCGTTGCCAAACACTTCGCTGCCGTTTCCACCAATCAAAAAGCCGTCGCCGAATTCGGCATCGACACCGCCAATATGTTTGAATTTTGGGATTGGGTCGGCGGCCGGTACAGCCTGTGGTCCGCCATCGGATTGCCGATTATGCTGTATCTGGGCGAAGAAAACTTCATCGAAATGCTCAACGGCGCGCACCTGATGGACCAACATTTCATCAACACACCGCTCGAGCGCAACCTGCCCGTCATCCTCGCCCTCATCGGCATCTGGTACATCAACTACTACGGCGGCGGCAGCCACGTCACCGCGCCTTACGACCAACACCTCCACCGCCTGCCCAAATTCATCCAGCAGCTCGATATGGAAAGCAACGGCAAACAGGTTACGTTGGACGGCAAAGCAGTCGGACACGAAACCTCGCCGATTATCTGGGGCGAAACGGGCATCAACGGCCAGCACGCCTTCTTCCAACTGCTGCACCAAGGCACGCACATCACCCCCATCGACCTCATCGCCTCGCTTGAAAAACGCAGCAACCTGCCCGGACACCACGAAATCCTGCTTGCCAACGTCTTTGCCCAAGCAGAAGCCTTTATGCGCGGCAAAACCCCCGACGAAGTCCGCGCCGAACTCAAAGCGCAGGGTATGGATGAGGCGCGTATCGAAGAGCTGGTCCCGCACAAAACCTTCTCCGGCAACCGCCCGACCAACCTCATCCTGATGGATAAGGTCAACCCCCGCAATATGGGCAGCCTGATTGCCATGTACGAACACAAAACCTTTGTCCAAGGCATCATTTGGGGCATCAACAGCTTCGACCAGTGGGGCGTGGAACTCGGCAAACAACTGGCTAAAACCATTTTGGGCGAACTGACCGGCGAAACCGTGCCGCAAAAGCACGACAGCTCGACCGAACGCCTGATCAACCTCTACCTGCAAACCAACCGCAAATCATAAACCCCGGGGCAAAATGCCGTCTGAAAGGTGTTCAGACGGCATTTTGCACGATACGGGTTTGAAAACGGGTCAAAGGCATCCCGCAATCCCGTATAATGCGCCGCACCATTTCAGACATTCACAGCCATACATCCCGCATCCGCCGTGTGTGGGAATATACGGGCAGACCGACAGTCCGTTTGGACGGAAAAGGAAATCCGATGAAAAAGAACTTACCCGCACTGGCATTGGCAAGTATGCTGATTTTGTCGGGCTGCGACCGTTTGGGAATAGGCAACCTGTTTTCCGAAAATGAAGTTTCCTGCGGAAGCGAAGAGGCTAAAGAGATTTTGGTCAAACTCGTCCGCGAAAATGTCGAGGGTGAAACCGTCAAAACCTTTGATGACGACGCATTCAAAGACCAGGCATTTGCCGACATCGGCATAGCACATATCCGCAGCATGGTCGAACGTTTGGGCATAACCGTCGATGAAGTGCGAACCACCGAAAAAACCGACACGTCCAGCAAACTCAAATGTGAAGCCACGTTGAAACTGGACGTGCCCGACGATGTTGTCGATTATGCCGTCTCCGCCAACCAATCCATAGGCAACAGCTATAAGAAAACGCCCGATTTTTTTGAACGTTACTACCGCAAAGAAGGCGCGTATTACATCAAAACCATTTCTTATAGCGTCCAGCCGACAGACGACAAAAGCAAAATCTTTGCCGAACTGAATCAGGCACACGATATCATCCATCCGCTCAGCGAGCTGGTGTCTATGGCACTGATTAAAGAGCCGTTGGACAAAGCGAAACAAAGGAACGAAGAACTTGAAGCGGCAGAAGCCGCCGCGCAGGAAGCGAGGGAGGCAGAAGAAGCGGCGGCGCAGGAGGCATTGAGCCAAGAACAGGAGGCAGCCCGCGTATCCGAATGGGAAGAACGCTACAAGCTGTCGCGCAGCGAGTTCGAGCAGTTCTGGAAAGGATTGCCGCAAACTGTACAGAATAAACTGCAAGCTTCGCAGAAAACATGGAAAAGCGGTATGGACAAAATCTGTGCCAACAATGCGAAAGCCGAAGGTGAAACGCCAAACGGCATAAAAGTCAGCGAACTGGCATGCAAAACGGTGGAAACCGAAGCACGCTTGGAAGAGCTGCACAACCGTAAAAAAGCCCTTATCGACGAAATGGTCAGGGAAGCGGACAAGAAAGAAAGAACTGCCAAAGCGGCTCTGAACAGCGCGGTTCAGGCACTGCCCGCCGATATTGCCGAAACCGTCATGCCCGAGTACCGCAACTGGCAAAATGGTTTGAATGCCAAATGCGCCGACGGCGACGAATACGGCGTGGCACAATCCGACTGCCGTACCAGAGAAATCAATGCGAAAACCAAAGAAATCCAAGGTTATCTGATTAACTGACCTTCGATTTGAAGATGCCGTCTGAAATGCTTTTGCGTTTCAGACGGCATTTTTTGTCGGGATGGCAATTTTGAACAGCGACCGTTTTTTGTCGGGTATAAATGCCCGACTTACGGCTGCGGGTTGAAGCCGTAGGGCACATTGCCATACTGCCGTTTGTTTTGTTGCGGTGTGTTGCCGCTATTCTGTAAAGAAAGTATGTGCGCCGAGGTAGTTTTTGGCGTAAAACGGTGTGGAGAGTTTTTCAGTTTTGATGGTTTTACCGCTACTGGGGGCATGGATGAATTCGCCGTTGCCGATGTAGAGTCCGACGTGTGAGTAGCGGTGTGCGCCGCCCGTATTAAAGAATACCAGGTCGCCCGCTTTGAGGCGGCTGTCGGGGATTTTGCGGCTGGCTGCCGCCATGTCGCGGGCGGTGCGGGGAAGGTTGACGTTAAGGGCGTTTTTGTAAACGAATTGAATCATGCCGCTGCAGTCGAAGCCGGTTGCGGTGCTGCTGCCGCCCCATTTGTAGGGCGTGCCGATGAGTCCGAGGCTGTGGAGCATGAGTTCCTGCGAGCCTTGTGTGCGGTCGATGTGGCTGATGCGGACGGCTTGGATTTGCCGGACTGTCTGTTTGGGTTTCGGTTGGCGGTGTTTGTCGGAGGTCGTGCCACATGAGGCGAGGAGCAGTGCGCTGAGACAGAGGAAAAGGGTTTTGTTGAGGGGAAACATGGTTTTTCCTTTGCGGGTTCGGATATGCCGTCTGAAGGTGTTTCAGACGGTATAGTGGATTAAATTTAAATCAGGACAAGGCGACGAAGCCGCAGACAGTACAAATAGTACGGCAAGGCGAGGCAACGTCGTACTGGTTTAAATTTAATCCACTATATTTCTATAATAAACCTTCTATGGGCAGCAGGGATAGGATTTTTGCGGCGATGCGTTTCCAAAGTTTGGCTTCGGGTTCGTTCGGGTAGGTTTTTCGGGTGGCGGGATCGTGCCATTGCAGGCGGTTGTGTTTGTCGAGGGTAACGCGGTAGGCGTATTCGGGCGTGGTATCGGCAAGGGTGCGCTCCATCTGTTCTGCGATTTTGGGGCTTTCGATGACGACGCCCATTTCAGTATTGAGCCGTGCGGAACGAGGGTCGAGGTTGAATGAGCCGATGAAGATGCGTTTGCCGTCCACGATGAAGGTTTTGGCATGCAGGCTGGTTACGGAGCTGCCGGTCAGGCCTTTGTCTTTTGTAGCGGGGACGGCATGGTTGGGTTGCAGCTCGTAGAGTTTGATGCCGGCTTTGAGCAGCGGTTTTCGGTATTTGACGTAGCCGGAATGGACGGCGGCAACATCGGTCGCCTGTAGCGAGTTGGTCAGGACGGTAACGTCTATGCCGTCCTGCACCAGTTTTGCCAGTGCGTCTGTGCCGGATTTTGTAGGGACGAAATAGGGTGAAACCAGATAGACGCTTTTTTCGGGCTGTTTGAGCGCGTCTTGCAGCCGCCCTGCAATCGGCGGTTTGCGGCGGTCGCGGTCGAGTCCTTTTGCAGGGTCGTCGCTGATCAGGCGGGTTTGGACGCTCTGCCAGTCGATGCGTCCTGTCTGTATTTTCCGGTAGAGGGGCGACTGTTCGACGGTTTCGCGGTAGCGCAGGAGCGCGTGTCTGGACGTTTCGTCGTTGTATCCGAGTGCTTGAAGACCCTTGCCGATGTTGCCGCTGCGGATGATGCGCGTAGCGTTGTGGGCGGAATGGCTTGCCCAGTAGCGGTCGAAGTCGTGCGATACTTCGCCGACGACGCTGCCGGTAGCGAGGATATCCAGGTCGGCGAAAACGGTGTCCTCACCGACTTTGAAATATTCGTCGCCGATATTGCGTCCGCCGAGTATGGTGGCGCGGTTGTCAGCGGTAAAGGATTTGTTGTGCATGCGGCGGTTGAGGCGGGGGAAGTCAGTCAGGTAGCCGAGTGCGCGCCATTTGCGGAAGACGAAGGGGTTGAACAGGCGCACTTCGATATTGGGGTGGCTGTCGAGGGCGAGCAGGAGGTCGTCCAAGCCGCGCGTGTTGTTGTCGTCCAACAGCAGGCGTACGCGCACGCCGCGTTCTGCGGCAAGGTACATCAGGTTGAACAGCAGCCGACCGGAAATGTCGTTGCGCCAGATGTAGTATTGCAAATCGAGGCTGTGTTCGGCAGATTCGATAAGGGCGGCGCGGGCGGCAAAGGCTTCGTGGGGGTCGTCGAGCAGGTAAATGTTGGACAGGCGGCTGTCGGACGGGAAATGGCGGATGTGCAGGACTTTATCCAAACGGACGGGGGAAGCAGTGTCAAAATGGCGGCTTTCCGTGCGTTCGTCCAAGGGCGGCAGCCATGCGGCGCACGAGCAGAGCAGGAGGAACAACAAGGGAAGGAGGCTGCGTGTTTTCATAGGAAATCGGTTCAGACGGCATTGCCTGTGTTTTGGGGTTGGCGCGCATGGAAGTGCGACATCATAATCCAAACGTTGAAACGGGTAAAAGTTTTGCGTGCGGACCGCTTCAGGACGGTGTGTTCCGTGTCAGGTTGGTGCCGTCTGAAACGTGCAGCCGATTGAATACCAGCGATGAGGCAAGGGTGATGCCGCCGATGCTGAGCAGGGTCATACGGAAGGCGGAATGCAGACCTGAAGAAGCCGGTATCAGAAATGTCCAGTTTTTAAGGATTAATGCGCCGGCAACAATGCCCATGCTGATGGCAAGCTGTTGGTTGACCGCCATCAGGCTGTTGCCGCTGCCTGTTTGTTGCGGGCGCAAATCGGCGAGGGTCAGTGTGTTCATGGCAGAAAACTGTAGGGAGTTGCACGCGCCGATCGCCAGTGAGAGGAAAATCCAAATCCACAGTGGCGAGTTTCCGTCAGGCAGGGCGAGTAGCATGATGAAGGCGGCAAGCAGCTTGGTGTTCCAAAGCAGTACCGTACGGTAGCCAAAACGTTTCATGAGCGGTGCAATCAGCGGTTTGACCAGCAGCGAAGATAGGGCGACGGGTGCGACCAGCCAACCCGACAGGCTTGCGCCGAAGCCGAAAGCGACTTGAAACATCAGGGGCATCAGAAAAGGAATTGAGCTGATGCCGAGACGGCTGAACAGATTGCCTGCCAGTCCCAGACGGAAAGTGCGTATCAGAAACAGGTCGGCGGAATAAATCGGTTTGGACGTGGTTTTCATATGTCGGAAATAACGGCGTGCAAACAGCAGTCCGCCGCACAGCGGCAACAGTGCAAAATACGGAGGCAGCGCGTGCGACAGGCTTTCTGCAGCAAGCAGTAGCAGGCAGGCGGCAGCGGAAAAGGTCAGATAGCCTTTAAAATCCAGAGCGGTATCGTTGCCTTTGACATCGGGCATGATGTTGCGTCCCAATATAAACCCCAGCAGACCGATGGGCAGGTTGAGCAGGAAAATCCAGTGCCACGAAGCGTATTCGACCAGATAACCGCCCGCCAAAGGCCCTAAAACCGGCCCGATTAATGCGGGCATAACCGCATAATTGATAGCATTGAGCAGCTTGGACTTGTCGTACACACGCAAGATGGTCAGACGCGGTATCGGAACCAGCATCGAACCGCCTA
The DNA here is from genome assembly GCF_962707005.1 of Neisseria basseii. Lineage (NCBI taxonomy): Bacteria > Pseudomonadati > Pseudomonadota > Betaproteobacteria > Neisseriales > Neisseriaceae > Neisseria > Neisseria basseii. The sequence continues at coordinate 24,735 of NZ_CAUIXH010000012.1, forward strand.
TGCCCTGAATGATGCGTGAGAATGTCAACTCGAGCAGCGAGTCGGATGCGGCACACAATGCCGACCCTAGCATGAAGAGGGCAATTGAGCCGAAAAAAACCTTCTTGGTTCCGAATTTGTCTGCCAGATAACCGCTTAAGGGAATCAGCAAGGCAACGGTCAGCGTGTAGGAAATAACCGCCAGCTGCATGTTCAATGGCGACTCATTCAGGTCGGCGGCAATTTCAGGCAGGGCGGTATTTAAAATAGTGGCATCCAACATCTGCATGAAAATGGCAATTGCAAGCAGAAATGGTAACCAGGCGGAGATCGTATGGGAGGGGAGGGTGCTTTTTTCCATAAAGCGATTGTACTCCATACCGGTTTGTTGTCGTTCTCAAATACGACCTGGACGGTATTGGTTCAGACGCGATTACATTCATAAATGAATAAAGGCATCGTCTTTTTGTAATGATAACGATTATCTTAATTAATAATATAAGATGCAGCAAGCAATAGATAGCAGTTTGTAAGAAAAATCAGATTATTTTTTAAAATTATACTTGACCCACAACAGTCAATTACTTAAAGTAAACGCTTAATTTTCGACAGAGAAAACGGGTATCCCCGTCAACAAAAAAATGAGCGCAATCACTCCTCCAAAAATCATCGCATTCGACAGCAAGCCGACGGATGTTTATTTCTTCGGTACCTGCGTCCTCGATCTTTTCATGCCGGAAGCCGGTATGGATGCCATTACTTTAATCGAGCAGCAAGGCATACGGGTTCATTACCCGATGGCACAAAGCTGCTGCGGCCAACCTGCCTACTCTTCCGGTCATCCGGCCGAGGCGTTTGATGTCGCCAAGGCGCAACTCGACCTTTTCCCCGAAAACTGGCCGATTGTCGTGCCGTCCGGCTCGTGCGGCGGCATGATGAAACACCACTGGCCGACTTTGTTTAAAGGCTCCGAGTACGAGCAAAAAGCCATTGATTGTGCCGGCCGCATCATTGAGTTTACTCATTTCTTGCTTGCTATCGGCTATAAGCCTGAAGACAAAGGCGAGCCGGTCAAAGTCGCCGTTCACACTTCCTGCGCCGCCCGCCGCGAAATGAACGTCCATATTTCGGGCTGGCAGTTGATTGACGGCATGGAAAATGTCGAGCGCGTCGTTCACGACCACGAAAGCGAGTGTTGCGGCTTCGGTGGCACATTCTCTGTCAAACAGGCCGATATTTCCGGTGCGATGGTAACAGACAAAGTTGCCGCGCTGAAAGAAACCGGTGCGACCGAAATCATCAGCGCGGACTGCGGCTGCATGATGAACATCGGCGGCAAAATCGCTAAGGACGAGCCGAATATGCCGCGTCCGAAACACATCGCATCCTTCTTGTTGGAACGTACCGGAGGCAAAGCATGAGCGCGCGCGAAAATATTTTGGCAAAACTGAAAAAAGCCGACGCATTGCCGATGGAAGAGCCTGCGGTTTTTGATTATTACCGTGAAATGGGTGTTTCTTGGAGCAGCGAAGTTGAGCGTCTGAAACATTGGGCTGCCGCTATGCGTGCGGTCAAAACCGAAATTTATTGGGTGACCAAAACCGGCTGGCCGCAAGTATTCCGTCAAGCAGCCGAAGGCAAAGGTTTGAAAAACATCCTGCTGCCGTTGGCGACCGAACACGGACAAATTGCCCGTGCCGCGCTGGTGGACAGCAATATCGAACCGATTGCTTTCGAGCGCGAAATCGATACTTGGAAAACCGAGTTCTTCTCAAACATCGATGCAGGTTTTAGCAGCTCTCAATGCGGCATCGCCCGTACCGGTACGCTGATGCTGTTTTCCAGCCCCGAAGAGCCGCGTACTTTAAGTCTTGTTCCGCCCGTGCATTTCTGCCTGTTTGATACGGCAAAAATGTATAACGAATTTCACAACGCCGTTGAAGGTGAAAAACTGGTGGAAAACGGTATGCCGACCAATGTTTTCCTGATTTCTGGCCCGTCCAAAACCGCAGACATTCAGTTGACGCTTGCTTACGGTGCACACGGTCCGCGTGATTTGGTCATCCTCGCCATCCTGCCTGACCACATTTCCCCTGCCGATTTGGAGGAAAACGCATGACTACGCAAACCATCAAGTTCCACATGAAGCCGGAAACTTTCAAACAAAACGCCGCCATTTCCCTTCAAGACAAGCCTTTGCGTAAAAGCCTGCGTACCGCGATGGATATGCTGATGACCAAACGCAAAGCCGTTTTGACCGACGAAGAAGAGCTGCAAAGCTTGCGCGATTTGTGCGAACACGTCCGCCAGCGTTCATTGTCTAAATTACCTGCCCTGCTGGAGCAGCTGGAAGAAAACCTGACTAAGTTGGGCGTAAAAGTACATTGGGCGGAAACACCGGCCGAAGCCTGCGAAATCATCCACGACATCATTACTGCCAAAAACGGCAAGCTGATGGTCAAAGGTAAATCGATGGTCAGCGAGGAAATTGAGCTGAACCATTATCTTGAAGCAAAAGGCATTAAAGCGGTGGAAAGCGACTTGGGCGAGTTTATCGTCCAAATGGCAGGCGAAAAACCGACCCATATCGTGATGCCTGCTATCCACAAAACTAAAGAACAGGTTAGCGAACTGTTCCACCAAAACCTCGGTACGCCGCTTACGGACGACGTGGACCAACTGACCGGCTTCGCCCGCAAAGCCCTGCGCGATATTTACAGTACTGCCGATGTCGGCTTGAGCGGCGTAAACTTTGCCGTTGCTGAAACAGGTACGCTGTGTCTGGTGGAAAACGAAGGCAACGGTCGCTTGAGTACCACCGTACCGCCCGTGCATATCGCCATTACCGGCATTGAAAAAGTAGTTGCCAAGCTGTCGGATATTCCACCCTTGTACAGCCTGCTGCCGCGTTCTGCCATCGGTCAGAACATTACCACTTATTTCAACATGATTACCGGTCCGCGCCGTAGCGAAGAGCTGGACGGTCCTCAAGAAATGCACTTGGTCCTGCTCGACAACGGTCGCAGCCAAGCCTATGCCGAAGACCAAATGCGCCGCACCTTGCAATGTATCCGTTGTGGCGCGTGTATGAACCATTGTCCAGTTTATACCCGTATCGGTGGCGCGGCATATGGCACAACCTACCCCGGCCCGATTGGCGAAATTATTTCTCCGCACTTGTTGGGCTTGGACGCCACCCGCGACCTGCCAACCGCCTGTACCATGTGCGGTGCGTGTGTGGAAGTCTGCCCGGTACGCATCCCGATTACCGAACAAATGCAACGTCTGCGTGTTGAAGCACAACGTTCGCCGACCGAAACCGTACCGCATCCTATCCGCGGACAAGGCGCATCGCATACCTTCGGAGAACAAATGGCATGGCGCACATTCAACGGTATTTTCAGCGGCAGCAAAACCTACCGAGCATTCGGTTGGGCAGCCACCAAATTCCGTGCATTGACGCCGAGTAAGCAGTTGGGCTGGACGGATAACCATGTCCCAATGAAACCTGCCAAGAAAACGCTACATGAAATGATGGCGGAGAAAAACCGTAAAAAAGAAGAAGTATAAGCAATCTGTTTATAAAAATGCCGTCTGAAAATATTTCAGACGGCATTTGCTTGGTTATTCGGCTTTGAATTTTGGGTCGGCTTCCGACAGCCGTAGGGCGGCATTGCCATGCCGCCGTTCAAACCCTTGCATTTACACCTCCAACAGTTTCAGTGCGGCGGCTTTGATGGCTTCAAAAGACAAATCTACCGCCTTTTCCTTCAACAGGCTGCGGATGCACCGCCAAGCCGTATCGCTGCGGATGGAAGCGAGAAACTCATGCCTCGCCCACGTCAGGCGGATTCTGTAATAGGCATACCCATTGCCTTGCTGATCGCGGTTGCATTTGTCCGCAATCAGTTCGCCCTGTATCAAGAGCCACAGATGATATGCGGCTTCTTCCTTTGTCCAACCTTCGATACAGGTGGAAACGAGTCAGCAGTCGGGGTTGGGTTCATTTTCCAATTCGGTCAGGATATGGCGTATCAAATCCCAGTTTCGTTTCACTTTTTATCCTTGAAGATGTTTTAAAGGCCGTCTGAAACGGTTTCAGACGGCCTTTTAGTTATGCGGATTTTAATCCCAGGTCTGCTTCCGGAGTGGTTTTCCTACTTAAAAATACTTTTATTTCTCGGCTGACATACAGTTCAGACGGCATGACCTACTTCGATATTTTTATAAGCAGACTTTATCCCGCTGTTCTTGCGGCAATGATAACACATACCGCAACAATGTCTTTGCAGTATTATCCCACCACCCGGTTGATTTCATACCAGCATATATAGGCGCAATTCATACGGGCGGGCGCATGCATGGGGGGAACTGCAACAGGGCGCGTGTTTGCGGATAGCTTGTGTAAGCACAAAAGTATGTAACAGTCTGATAATTGGCTGGAAGCTTGCAGCTTTTTGCATTGCCGATTTGTCGGCAGTAATGTTGGCTTTGGCATTTTCTTCTGTTTTAAGGTAACTTGTGGCAAGCTTCCCCCATAAATGATGAGAATTCAGGTATAGCTCGTCATATCCGAGGCAACAAAAAAGCCTTAAAACTATTGAATTTCAAGGCTTTATGCGTATTGCAGGATACTGTTGAAAATAGGGTATGGTGGAGGCGGGGTCAACCGTACTTTAAACTTAACTTATTAATTTAAATATAATCACATTTTTATATTTAGTAAAAGTTACCCCAAAAGTTACCCCATAATCGCTTGGTAGGGGTATTTTTTGACACTATCTTCCCCTTTGTCAGATTGCCAGTTTAAGCCGTTTGTTTGGCGTGGGCAAAAACATTTTTTTGGTATTTCTGCCAAGCTGTGAAATATGGTTTGATTGCAACACCAGCAATTACGCGCCGTCTTGTGGGCTGGTGTTTGCCTTAAGGGGTATCTGAAAAACGGCAAGCGGCTTTTTGTGCCGGTCAGTTTCTGCACGGCATGGAAAAGCCGCCTTATTTCGGCGGCTCTGCGTGGTTTAAGATTAACCCTATACAATCGGCTATGCGATATGCGGGGCGGCAAGGTTCAGGTTTAAGCCCAATGCCCGCGTTATTTTGATTACCGTATCAAAACGCGGCTTGCTTTTGCCTGACAGGGTTTTATATAGGCTCTCCCTGCCCAGCCCTGTTTTTTCGGCAAGTTCCGCCATGCCTTTTGCCCGTGCCACGTCTCCAAGCGCGGCGATAAACTCGGTTGCGTCTCCATCTTCCAAGATGGATGACAGGTAAGCGGCTATCGTTTCTTCACTGTCCAAGTATTCCGCTACATCAAATCGTTCCGTTTCCATTGCCAGCCCTTTCTATGCTCTGCTTTATCTTGTGTGCCGCGTCTATATCCGCCTGCTGTCCTGATTTGTTGCCGCCGTGTATCAACAGATAAACGGTTTTGCCCTGTCTGAAGTAATACACGCGCCAGCCTTTGCCCACATCTACACGCATCTCAAACAATCCGCCGCCTATGCTTTTACAGTCTCCGAATAATCCGCTTTCCATGCGCCTCAAGCGTTTCAATATTGCCGCCTTTGTCTGAATGTCTTTCAGGGTTTTCAGCCAGTGCTTGAAATGCTCGGTCTGTCTGATGATGTTCATTAACGCCGCTCCTTGTGTTTAATATTGTATCCCTGCGGATACACAAAAGGCAAGCCGCCTTTTTTATGCACCGCAATTTCTGCATTTGTGCCGTCTGAAACACCAGCGGCTAACTTGATTATTTTTTAATCAATCGCTTTCAATGGCTCAAATTTTCGTTTTTAGCGCGTTTTGCAGTCTATCTATGTCTGTGTCTATCCAAGCGGTTTAACCGCTATTCCTGCTCAAATTTGGCGCGTTTCCGTGCGTTTTGGCTTTGTGTGGGTGTGAAAAATCCCCGTGCCTGTCGGTCATACGGGGATGTTTTCGGCGGCTTTCTGCTATGCTCTGATATTCAGTTCGGCGGTTTTGCCTGTTTTTGCAAGCATATTTAGCAGCGCGTCTATTGTGAACTTGCTGATTTTGCCGTTTACCAAGTCAGAAACGCGCGGGCGGCTGGTGTTGAAGATTTCCGCCGCCTGCTCTTGTTTCAAGTTCCGCTCTTTTATCCATGCGCTGACACTTTCGGCAAGCTGTAACTTGGTTCTGATAATCATATCGCTATGTGCCTTAAGTTTGGCGGCTTCATCGGCGGAAAATCCTAAATCAGCAAAAACATTGCCATCCACCGGCGTAATATGCGTGGTTTTTGATGTCATTTTGCTATCTCCTGTATCAATGCCCTATATCGGCTCAAGGGGGAATGCTTTAAGGTCTTCCAGTGATGTATCACGCCATTCTATGGGCTTTTCTTTGTTCATGTATCAAAATTTATACAAATAAGCAGCAAGGGGCAAGAATAAAAACCGTATATATACAAAAAAACGCAAAATCGTTTGTTACCAATGGCTGAAAGCCTTGTCAGTCATGGCTTTCGTGGTAACAAAATACATATCTTAACCTTGTTACCATTTGTTACTGCTCCTATTTTTAAGCGTAACCGTCTGAATATAAAAGGGTAACAAATGGTAACAAATGGTAACAAATCGGTAACAAGTAAATTTATGTTTGTTTGTTACCGTTTTTTCTTTATTTTTATATTGATATTCATATGGTTATAAATGTTAAGTTTTGTGGTAACAAAGGTAACAAATGATTTTGCCTCGCGCATAGGGTTTTATTTACGCGCGCGTATTGGTCTTGAAATTATTTATCCCTCGTCTGTCTTTGTCGGTCATAGCGGGAATAGGGTAAATTTACGCTGTAAGCGTGTTTCATTGTTTGGGTAGGGTAGGTATATGGCAGGGGGTGAATGGCTCTAATTTTTGAGATTTAGGGGCTTCCTGTCGATTTTATGCTTTCTTGGTTGGTCTGCCTGAATGTTTGGACGTAAAAAAGCCCGCTATTGTCGTTAATAACGGGCTTGTGTAAATGATTAGTCTCCCAGTTCTATATTTGTAGCTAAAACATGAAACCAGCCGTTACCTTTCCGCTGGTGTTGATAGCCTCTATTTTTGTGGTTATATTTTAACAATCCATTATCTGCCAATACGCGGCAGACTTTCAATTCATCGAAACTTTGGGCGATTTCATCGGTAAAGACACGGCGGATTACCCATAATTCCATTTTCTCCCCCTCCTGTTTCCGATAGCCTGCATGGTCTTTATTGGTGCTTTTATCGCTCCATTCCATAAACCGCGTGCCTAATGCGTATTGGGCGATAAAATCTTCTGCCTGCTCAATGATTCGGCGGTCTTCGTGTTTCCTTCCAACCATTCATCAAAGCATTGTTTCACGCCTGCCATGCCTACGCCTACGGGCAAACCGGTAACAGGGGCGGCAAGTTCCAAAGCAGCGGCGGCGATAGCAAAGCGTTTGGCCACTCTTCGCGCCTGTCCTGACAATTCGGGAATGGTTGCCATAAATGCGGCCATGCGCTCGTTTGCCTGCTGTTTGGCTTGCTCTAGGTCGTCTGAAAGCTGTCGGATAAATAGCCTGCCGGCTACGCCGTGATATTTTTCGGCGGATTGGGCGATATGCTCACTCAACAATGCGCCATCTTCAAATCCGTGCAATGTGTCATAAATGCCGTATTGCGCGGCGGCTCTGATACTGGGCAAACGGGCGGCTTGTCCGGCGTTCCAATCGCCCTTGTGGTGCTTCAAGATGGAATCGGGGGTCTTTTCGCCTGTCGAGAACATCATCACTTTCCAGCGGGTCAAGGCGCGGTTTCCGCCTTGTTTTGCGCCCTGTACTTTGTTGATTCCGTTCATAACGCTGTAAACGGTATCGCCGATAACGTGCGGGCTTGCCTGTCCTATTTCGTCCAACACCAGCAAGCCATCATTGCGGGCGGCGGCTGTGTTGGAAAAGCCTATTTTTGTACCGCTCCAAGACAACAGGCTGCCTGATGGTCTGCCCCATACGCTCAAGGCTGCTTTTGCGGCTGTGGTCTTGCCGTCTGAAGAATCGCCCATTAAGTGAAAGCCGCCAGATTCTTCGTCTAACAGGGAAAGTAAGGGGGCGGCAAAGGACGCGCCCAATGCCAGGCATAGACGGCTGTTTCCTGCTGCGTATCGGGCTATGTTTTGCTGCCAGTCGGTAAGCTCTCCGTTTGGCTGATATGCCTTTGCTTGGCTGGTGTCGCCGTTGTAGATAATGGCGGGGTCTTTGTCGGTTGCTGTGATGGTTTCGCCGCTAGGTAGGATATAGGCGTTGCTATGCCAGCCTGCGCGGTCGGTAATGGTAAAGGCGGTGCGGCTTCCCTGTGTCTGCAAATAGTCTGCCAGCCGTTCGCGCTTGGCTCTGCCTGATAAGACGGTCAAGCCGTAACTCTGCAATCGCTGCCAGCCTTGAACTGTGCCGATTTCTGCTTGTGGTATGGCGGCGGTCTTGGTTTGGCGTGTGATTTTGTCCTGCCAGCGGATAACGCGATAATACGCGCCGTCATTGTCTTGCCCTGTGCCGATGATGTCGATAGGGTCGGAAAGCAATAGCGGCTCTGCTTCGATGGCTTCGCCGTCTTTGCCTGTTCTGATGTTTACCCACCATACGCCCCGATGGTCGATTTCAAAGTGAGGGCGCGGGCGGAATGGCTCGATATTCTCAATGTTGTAGTCTTTGGTGCTTTCCTGCTTCGCTGTTTCGGTATTTTTCATGCTGTCTATCCTCCGAAATGATGGTCTGATTGCTTTTTCTCGTTCAGTTCGTCCAGTGCGTCATAGCCCGGCGTTTCGCTCTGCCATATACGCGCCTTGATGCCCTGCTTGATGGCTCGGACGGCCAAATCATGCGCGGCTTTGAAACCTATGGGGCGCGGTGTGTCGTTATCGGCAATAATTACGATTTCCTTTAGGCCGTCTGAAAGTCGGTATTTCGCTATGCTGTTTGCGCTCAAGGCCGCATATAAGCCCCAATCGCGGGCTTGGAACAATTCACGCGCGGCTAAGGCGGTTTCTATCCCCTCTGCAATGACAAGCCGGCCGTTTTCAGGAATCGGGAACAAGTGGACGGCCATGCCTGAAATGCTGCCTTGCTTACGGTTTCGCATTTTCTTGGCGGGTAGGGCTTCGCCTGTTTCAGGGTGTTTGATTGCCAGTTTCTGATAGCGCGGGGCGTGTAGTCCGTCCTCTCCGCATGGCGTGCTATAGGCCGTCTGAAAATAGGTCATGTGCAAGCCTTGTAACTCCTCGTCCATATCGCGGATAGCGCAAACCATACACGGGAAACTACCAAGCAAAAGCGGCTTATCCCCGCCTGTCGTCCAATAATCCGCCTCTCTCAAAAAACGGATGTTTTCGGGTAAATGCGCCATGTCCAAACCGCGTGATTTCAAATACCGGATAACAGGGGAATCGGGGCGGATAGGCTCTGTGCGTCTCCACAATGCGGCCAGTTTCTTGATTTGGTCTTTTTCGGGGCGTGGTTGCGCTTGTGGGCGTTTGGGCGGTATCGGCAAAGGGTTTGCATTGTCCATGCCTAAAATGCCAGCAACGGTGCGTAATGCCTCGTCAAAATTGCAATTCAGAAAATGCATAACCAGCCCAAAACCGTTTCCGCCGCCTACTCTGTCCCCATCTTTCCAATGTGTGCAAAAAAATGTGCCGTTTCCGTCCTCGTCGTCATATCTGAAACGGTCATGCCCATCATTACACGCGGGGCATGGCTGGTGTTTATCGCGTAAAAACTTAGGATCTATGCCTATTGCCGCGTGTATTTCCGGCCAGTGGTATTGTGCGGCGGCTCTGATTTCTTTGTATGTTGGTTTCATTTTCCTACCTCCTCGAATCTGTCCATAGCTTCGCGGGCTATGACTGATACAGTATGAATCGCCTCTTTTTGGCTTGCTCCGTCATTCACAATCAGCAAGATGGTGCTTACAACGTCCACCGCTGCGATTGCTTTCTCTTTGCTGTTTAGTTGGTTTGCCAGTTTATCCATGATGGTTTCATTGCTCTGCCTCCTCTGATACAGGTTCTAAAACGATTCCGGCTGTCGGGTCTGTTTCCCATATTGCGGGCGTTTCCTGCTCTAGTTGCTCCGTGTCGGCGTGGGCGGGCTGATTACAGGCTCGGACTACCAAAGCCAAAAGCAACACCCAAAACACCAGCAAGGCGCGGTTTAAATACCGGCGGAAACGGTCTGATTTATTGGTCTGTTTCATGGTTTATCCTTTGCTCTGCCTCCAGTGTTTCAAAACATGAATCTAATAAAATCAATTAGTTATGAAAACACTAGGGCGAAGTTTGCCCTATGCCGTCTGAAATAGGCGGCATGGCGGTTTAGGTTTTACGGGGTTTAGGGTTTATTTCGCGCTGTGAACTTGGCTGAAGATTTCGTTGTTTAAATCCGTTACTATTTCAAACAGGCTGAAGGGATGAAGCTCTGCCAGTGTCTCCACTTCGTTTTTGGCGGTTTTGATAAGGTCTCGTACGGCTAAAGAGAAGGCGTGCCGCTTTCCCTGCTCCGTCTGTTGGTCGGTAGCAATATCAGCAAGGATTTCGGCTGCACTGAGGATGGCGGCAAGGTTTTCAGCGGCGCGGTCTGCGTAAAAGCAAGCGTCTGCTGCGTCGTTTGCCAGCTTGTGAGGGATGGTTACCGTTTGGGCTTGATTTTGAATGGTTTGGATTTGGGTAGAAGTGCAAGATTGCATTTGAAATGCTCCTAATCGTAAAGTGAGATTTGAGAAATGCCCAAAATAGGGGGCGGCGCTCTCTCCTGCGATTAGTCAGGCGTGGACGTTACCGTTACCACACACCGCCATAAACTTTGATATGCCGTCCAAAGCCTGTAAATAGGCTTCAAACGCTATAGGGGAAAATGGCGATAAAAAATCAGCGTTTACCCTGCCGATTTGGGCTAATCGTATTTGAGAGAGAAACTTAATTCTGCTTCTCAAAGCTCAATCTGTCAAATGGTTTTTTTACGGGGTTAGACGGCGTTATGCTTACTCTTTCCCGACACCAGCAAAGAAAACCGCCCGCGTTTCACGGTCGCCCCGAATTGGTTTTGCACTTCTTCCATCACGGTTATGATTTCATGCCCCGCTCTGCGAAGCTCCATAATGCGTGAGTTATAGCCAAGTATGCCCATCTGTGCCAGCTCCCATGAAGTAACGCTCCCTTTTCTCAATCGGGCTAAAATGCGCTCTCTTTGGCTTGGCGTTTTAGGCTTGTTATTGATACAATCAAGTTTCATAATCTACTCTTCTTTCTACCGTTTGAATGTCCGTTCAGGCGGTCTTATTTTTTAAAAATCAGGTCTTGAGTTACAATCGCGCGCGCGGGCGCGTATTGCTCCGAAAACTCCTGTTCTCCTTTCATTAGCTTGCCTGTTCTGTAAGCCATTTCTTCACTTCTCCTGCTACATAAAAGCGGCTGCGCGTGCCTGTGATTTGGCGTGATTGCGGGAATTGTCCTGCTGCCTCCAGTCGTCTGATTTGGCTGCTGCTCAAGCGAGTGATCCCGCGCCGTCCTTTCGCTTGGCTTGTCTCAAGTTCTGCAATAGTTAATTGCGCGGTATCAGGTAAGCTGTCGATATTGATAATGTGCATTTATTGCCTCCGTTTGGTTAATCACGCCTGCGGGTTGCTGGCGTTTCGATAGACACAAATATAGCCGCCTCAATGGGCGACTGTTTAGGCAGTAGCGTGTTGATTTCATGAAATACCGTGTTGATTTCATGAAGTCAGCTAGTTGATTTCATATTTTTCCTGAAACTGTTTTATCCATTCTGTAACCGTTCTTTCTGTTGGAACATTAGGGGCGGGGATTTCACCGTTATTAATTTTACGGATAATCAGGCTGATTAATTCAGCTTTCCCGCCCCTTCGATTCAACATTTCCTTTCTTTCCTCCAATAACTGATTTACAGCCGCTATTGTTCCTGCTTTTTTATAATGGCTTTGTTTGGCTTTTCCTGCTCTTCGGGCGTTTTCTGAAATTGCATTTTCTTTTACTTCTTTTATAAGTTTCTTCTGTTCCTCATCTCTCTGACTGCTCATAAAATCATATTCAGCAATCCTTAAAATGTTCCATGCCCTCAATAAATCCCTCATCGCATTTTCTCTACGAAACTCTCTCCATTCTTGAAGAGGGATTGGGAAATCTATATCACTTGCTTCATTTTCAACAGTTTGTGGGCAAAACCCACTCATAGCGTCTTCAAAATGCTTTAAAGCTAAAACTGCAACTAATTCAAACTCTTTTACATTTGGAAGCTCATCATCTTCATCATCTATCCCATATCTCTCAACATACCCTAGTAGTGCTTCATAATCTTCAGTGTTTTCCTCTGTTTCTAAGTATGATGTCTCTTGAATATATTCGATAGCTCGATGTGTTGGATAACAATTTACCTCTCCATCTGAATAATCCCACTCGAACAAATCATGCAGACTATCATCAAAGTGAAGGGCTTCTTTTAGTTCACGAATGGCTGTATCTTCTTCCTCTTGAAAATAATATTCGATGTTTTCATCAATCAATCTAATAGCATATTCAATTTGCTCATGCGTCCTGTTCTGCAATAATCGCTTTAACGCTGCTAACAGTCTGCTTGTAGCTGGTGCTGAAAAGCTACTAGCCTGCCAAGCCAAATTTTCTAATTCTTCCCATGTTCTCATTATGTTAGCCTTAAATTTCCCCGATAACTTGAAGCGGATATTTTCAGACGTATTTTTAGGCAATCGCCTCAATTCCCTTGTTCTTGACGATAGTAAGCAGCTTCAAAGCCGCGCCGCTCGGCTTTTTAATACCCCGTTCCCATTCGGAAACTTGGTTTTTACCGATGTTTAGATACATGGCAAAAGCGGCTTGTGATAATGCTTCGCGCTCTCTGATTGCCTTGATGTCTTCGCCGCTTAACGGCTTGATTTCGGTTAGGCATGATTTGTCAAAATCGCGCATGGTTTTTTTGTCGATAATGCCGATGTCGTGCAAACCCTGCATGGTTTCATGTATTGCTGCGAAAATCTCGCTTTTGTATTTCATGGCTGTATCTCCGTGAAAGTGCCGTTTAATTTGGCTTGTTCTATGTCGGTTTCCGTCATTGCCAAGATGATGGCGGCGGCTTTCTTTAATTCTGCAAGTTCTTTGTTCGTGATATTTTCGCGGTCGTTCTTGGCAAAGGCAGTCATGAAAAACGCCCGTTCCCCACGTCTGAAAAATATCAGACTACGATAACCGCCGCTTCTGCCTTGTCCTTGCCTTGCTATGCGCTGCTTGATAACGCCGCCGCCTAAATCTGCGTCTATCACTCCTTTATCTGCCCGCTCTACCGCTTCTATCAGCTCGGAATCGCTGATTTTGTGCTTCTTGGCAAATTTCGTTATCCATTGGTTTCTAAATATCCGCATGGTTTTCTTTCGTAATGCTTAAGATGATAGTTTATTCTGCCGTTTCCTGCAATATGCCTGAATGTGCTTTCAATTCATCAAGATAATCAGCCCATTTTTGAACCATATCGGCGCGCTGTTCTAAATATTCCGCATGGTTATAGGCCGCCCTTGTCGTGTTGGGGTCTTTGTGGGCTAGTTGCCGCTCTACCCAATCGGCGTTATAGCTCATCTCGTTCAATATCGTGCTTGCCATGTGTCGGAAGCCATGCTCTGTGGTTTCTTCCAAGAATCCTAGACGGTCTAATGCTTTTCTTATTGCTCCCTCGCTCAAGGGCTGTTTTTTGCTGGTGTTACAAAATACATATTCATAATGCCCCGTTACGGGCTTCAAGCCGTCCAGTATTGCTAAGGCTTGGCGGCTCAAGGGGACAATATGGTCTATCTTGTTCTTCATGTTTACGCCGTCTTTATAGTATTGCTGATCCTCCCAATCAATTTCACACCAGCGCAATAAACGCAATTCGGAAGGGCGGGCAAATACATAAGGGGAAAGCTGTAATAGGGCGCGTGTTTGCGGAAAGCCGGCGTAACCGTCAAAAGCCCGTAACATCTCGCCTATCCTTTGCGGGTCTTTAATGAAGCGGTAATGTTTCTGTTCCACCTTTGCCAGCTCTCCCCGTAATTCGGCGGCGGGATTGAACAGGCTCAAGCGAAGTTTCACGGCATATTTGAAAACTTGATTTACCACGTCATAAACTTTCTGTGCCGTGTCATATTTCCCCGCCGATTCCAGCCTCTGCAACAGTCCTAAAACCTCAGGCGGCATGATTTCGTCTATTTTGCGTGTTGCAAGATCAGGGAAAATATGAAGCTCAAGGCTGCGGATAACTCTTTGTGCATGATCGGGCTTCCATTTATTCGGCTTTGCTACTTGGTCGCTGTGCCATTTGCGCGCAATAGCCTCAAATGTGTTTTTTAGCTGTTCTGCCTGCCTCTGTGCTTTGTCTTGCTGGTGTAGCTTAGGATCTATCCCTTTTGCTATCAGCCCGCGTAATTCTTCGCGTTTTTCCCTTGCTTCTTTTAAGCTGATTTCAGGATAGACACCCAGTCGCATTTCATCGCGTTTGTTGTCGCTTGGCCGGTAGTAACGAAAGCGCCAGTATTTGCCGTTTCCCCTTGCTTGAAGATATAACCCTCCGCCGTCTGATAATTGATTCGGCGGTTGTAGTTTTTTGCATTGGCTATAAACCATTGTTAATAATAGGTTTTATTGGTTTTTGGGGTAACTTGTTTAAAAAAAATAGGGCTAATTTGCCCATTTTTCGGGCTTGTTTTTTGGGTAATTCCTGAAAAGTTACCCTAAAAGTTACCCTATAAATGATGAAAACTCAAGCATACGCCAGCATATTTGAGGCAACAAAAAAGCCTTGAAACCGTTATGGCTCAAGGCTTTATTCGTATTGCAGGATACTGCTGGAAATAGGGTATGGTGGAGGCGGGGGGAATCGAACCCCCGTCCGAAAGTCCTCTACAAAGCGTTCTACATACTTAGTTGTGTCTATTTGAAAATCTTATTTCCATCATGCCGACCAACAGGCCTTTTGGAAACCAGTTACCTTAAGTCTTATTTCCTGCCAAGTAACCCGGAAGGAAACCAGTCAATGTAAGATGACGTTGCAGTGGCTTTCGCCACACAGCCCATTGACTAACTGCTGCAACGGCTAGCCTTAAGCGGCTAAAGCGTAAGTTTCGTCGTTTGCGACTATTTGAATTCAGTGTTTTACGGGAATCTGAGACCCCGGTATGCCCGCATCTGCTTCGCAACCCCCGTCGAAACCAAGGTCGCCCCCAGAAATGGTTTGTGGATTATACGGATATTGTACGGTGCTGCCAAGTCTGTCGGAGAAATTTGTCAGTCTTGCTGCCTTAATTTGCGTTTGAGCAGGATGCGGACGCAGCCGTCGTTGCCTTCCCGGGGTTCGACGTAGGCGAGTACGTCGGGGTGCTGCATCAGCCAGTTTCGGGTCATGTTTTTGAGTACGGGCGTGTAGCCTTTGGAACCTAATCCGCTGCCGTGGATGATTTCTCCGCATACGCCGCGTTTTTGGGTGAACTCGATGAATTCGTTGAGGACTTTTTGGGCTTCTTCTTGGGTGTAGCCGTGCAGGTCGACATCGGTAACGACGGGATAGTATCCGTTTTTCAGGCGTTGGATGTCGTTTTTTCCCTGTCCGTTTTTGCTGAAGCTGGCGGGCGGGTCGTTGTATGTGCTGCCGATGTAGAAGTAGTTTTCTTCGTCGGCGCGGTTGTCTTTGGGACGGACTTTGATGGGGGTTTTGTCGGGCGGCGCATAATATTGCTGCCGGGTTTTTAATGGGGAGACTTGTCCGACTGCTTGTGAAAAATCGAAATCCTGTTCTTGTTTTTGCTTGTTTTTTTCGGCTGCCTGTTTTTCTGCTGCTTCTTTTTTGGCCTGTTTGCCCAATTGTTTGAGGATGTTTTGGAAGTCGGTATTCATGTTTTTTCCTGTTATTTGTCCGATGGCTGTTTCGGGCGGGGTTTTAATTTGTCGGAATGTTTGCCAAGCGGGAGAGGATGATTTTGTTGCCGGCGTATGTTTTTTGAAAGTGTGATTGTATATCAAAAAGAAATGCGGCAACCGTCGGCAGTGTTGATTGCCGGAAATGCGGGCCGGTCGAACCGATATGCCCGAACGCCTGATAAAGTTTTAAAAACCTGCTTTGCGAAGCAGGCTGATGGTTTTGCCAATTTTGAATTGCCGGAAACGCGAAACACGGAAATCTGATGTTTTATAAATGTTCCGATACGAACCGCAAAATATTGGTTTTGTTTCTGACAGGCAAAAGCACTGTTTATTTGGCTATCAAAAGGGATGGTTAAGGAAAGTTATGCGCCCCTTTGATGAAGCGCGCCCCAGATAAGGATGGCTGCGCCGACGGCTTCAGACGGCATTTTGGCGGCGGTGTTGGGTTTTGTATCCGGTTTGCCGTTGTGTCTTGTGATGATGATTTTGGGCGCGGTTTTTCTGTTTTGATGTGTGAAATGCCGTCTGAAAGGTGGTTCAGACGGGGTCATTTTTGTGCGGTCAGGCGGTCGAATACGCCGCCGTCGGCGAAGTAGGTTTTCATGATGTTGTCCCATCCGCCGAATTTTTCTTCGGGAGAGAAGGTGTCTAAGTCTGGGAAGTCGGTTTTGTGCCGTGCCAATACTTCGGGGTTGCGGGGGCGCAGGTAGAGTGAGGCGGCGAGTTCTTGCGCCGGTTCGCTCCAAAGGTATTCGAGATAGGAGCGGGCGACTTTTTGCGTACCTTTTTTCGCGACGACGCTGTTGACGACGGCAACGGGGCTTTCGGCGGAAATGGTGTAGCTCGGATAGACGATTTCAAACTGTCCTTGGGTCAGTTTTTTGCTGACGTAGTTGGCTTCGTTTTCAAAAGTGATGAGTACGTCGCCGATGTTTCGTTGTGTGAAGGTGGTGGTGGCGGCGCGTCCGCCGTTTTCAAAAACGGGGGTGTTTTTGAGAATGGCTGCAACGAGTTTTTGGGTTTCCTGTTCGTTGCCGTTGGTCGCTTTCAAGCCGTAGCCGTACGCGCCGAGGAATGCATAGCGTCCGTTGCCTGTGGTTTTGGGATTGGCGATGACGATTTTAACACCGTTTTTGGCAAGGTCGTTCCAGTCGTGGATTTGTTTCGGATTGCTTTTTCGGACAAGGAAGACCATGGTGCTGGTGTAGGGGGCGGCATGGTCTGGTAGGGCTTGTTTCCAGCCTTTTTGTACCAATCCTTTTTTTTCGAGCAGGTCGATATCGGAGGATTGGTTCATGGTGACGACATCGGCTTGAAGGCCGTTGGCTACGGATAATGCCTGTTTGCTGGAACCCCCGTGGGACTGTTGGATGCTGACGGATGTGCCGGGATGTTTGGATTGGTATTCTTTGATAAATAATGGGTTGTATTCTTTGTAAAAATCCCGTGCCACATCGTATGAGGCGTTGAGCAGGGTAATGTTTTTTCCGTCGGATTCGGTATTGGCCGGGGAATTTTGTCCGGACGGATGGTTTGAATCGGCTGCGGGGCTGCAGGCGGTGAGCAGGGCTACGGTATAGAGTACCGGTGCGTAGGTTTTCATGTGCGTATCCTGTCGGTTGGTGGATACGGCAACTCTATACGGCTATTGGTGTTTGTGGAAATAATGTTTGATTTGAAGATTATCAGTTTTGGTTATAAGGAGTAGTCAGAGGTGTTTCCGCATCAGTTCGCATTTGATTTTGATGCTTGAGTCAAGCTGTAATATTGCGGAACCGAGTGATTCGTAGCGGTTGATGAGGTAAAACGGGATGGAGTTGAGCGAGGCATAGAGTTTTAGGAAACTCAGACCGGACTGGCGGGCAATGGTTTCTGCCTGATGAAGCAGCGAAGTACCCAGCCCCAGATTGTGGAACAAGGGGTGGACGTAAAGTGCGTCAAGCTGCGCTTCGCGACAGTCGATTTGGAAAAAGCCTTGAATGTTGCTTTTATATTCTGCGACCCAAAGTGCTTTATCGGGATCTGAAATGGTCGGTAGGTAGCTGTCTGTATTGAGCAGGCCTTCCCATACTTGCAGGGCCTGTTCGTTGTAGCTGCGGATGCAGGTGTATTGGACAGAGTGCAGGTGGACGTTGAAGATATCGTTGCAGTCTTGTACGGTAGCGGGGCGTAACAGTGTCAACAGGCTCATGGCGGTATATTAGCAAGGTTGGCGTATGGATTGCCGGCAGACTTAGACTGCCGACGTTCCGATTATAAAGACTGGTGTAGGATTTTTGTTTGCCGGAATACGGAGTCGGAGTCAGTTCCCAACATGGTGAAATGCCCCATTTTCCGACCTTTCCGCGCGGCCTTTTTGCCGTATAGGTGCAGGTGTGCATTCGGGTTGCTTTGCAGCGGCAGCCATTCGGGTTCGCCGCCGTTTTCCTGCCAAACGTCGCCCAAAATATTCGCCATACAGCAAGAGCTCAGTAATTTGGTATCGGCAGGCGGCAGGTTGCACATAATGCGTACCTGCTGCTGGAATTGGTCTGCCGCGCAGGCATCCAGCGTATGATGGCCGGAGTTGTGCGGACGCGGCGCGATTTCGTTGACGACCAATTCATGTGTATCGCCGACAACAAACATTTCTACTGCCAATACGCCGACGTAGTTCAATTCATCGGCCAAACGCTGCGCCATCTGCCGCGCCTGTTGCTGCACGTCGGCACTCAGTCGCGCAGGGACGATGGAATAAGCCAAGATGCCGTTTTCGTGGATGTTTTCGGCAGGGTCGAAGGTTTGCACGTTGTCATTGTTCAGACGGCATACGATAACGGAAATTTCGCCGCGCAAATCCACCATTTGTTCTAAAACGCAATCTACGCCGCCGTGTTCGGCAAATGCGGCTTTGAGTTCGTCCACCGTTCTGACGCGGATTTGACCTTTGCCGTCGTAGCCCAACGTAGCGGTTTTCAGGATACCGGGCAGAAATTGCGCGCTTGCTTCGTTGATGTCGTCTGAACGGCAAATCGTTTGATACGGTGCGGTTTGCAATCCCGCTTTGTGTATCCACGCTTTTTCCTGAATGCGGTTTTGCGCGATGGCAACGCAGTCGCCGCTGGGGGAAACATTGGTATGTTTTGCCAAAAAGCGCATCGCGTCGGCATTCACGTTTTCAAACTCGGTCGTAACTGCCGCACATTTTGCCAATTCTTTCAAAGCTACTTCATCGTCAAACGGCGCGCACAAATGGTGGTCGGCAAATTCCGCTGCCGGCGCGTTCGGGTCGGGATCGAGTACGGTTACTTTGTAGCCCATGGTTTTGGCGGCAACGGCAAACATTCTGCCTAATTGACCGCCGCCGAGGATGCCGAGCATGGAAGGGGGGAGAATGGGGGGTGTGTTCATGGTGTTTTAATCTGTCTGTGTTCTGCTGTTTGTTTTAGGTCGTCTGAAGCCGTTAGTCCGTCATTGGGGATCCAGAAAGGTAAATATCCTGCAATGTTTAAAGATTCCTGAAACCTAAGAGTCTGGATTCCCGCCTGCGCGGGAATGACGAAATTCAAAGGATAGCAGAGTTAATTTACATGTTGTATGGAAATAATGGTTATTTAATAATTTCAAACCATAAATCCTGCCAACTGGGATTTTTCTCTTCAATAAGGCGCAGCTTTCATTGCCGATTCCATTTTTTCAATTGCTTTTCCCTGATAATGGCGTGTTCCATTGTGGAATGCAGTTCGTACCAAACCAACATGGTTACATGATGCTGATTTGTAAATCCTTGCGCCAAATGTTCTCTATGTTGGTAAACACGTTGGGCGAGATTGGATGTTACACCGATATACAGCGTTCCGTTTCGTTGGCTGGCGAGTATATAAACGGCAGGTTGCATCATGTTTCCGCAAAAAATTTTAATCCGTCATTCCCGCGCAGGCGGGAATCCAGACCTCAATCTTTCAGAAATATTTAGAGATTCCCGTCATTTCAAATTTCCGGATTCCCGCCTGCGCGGGAATTACGCAGTGAAGTCCGCTGTTCTAATCAAACGATTGCTGCTTATTGTTTCGATTTTCAGACGGCCTGTTGATTCCTTAAAGGCAGTCTGAAAACGCCAAGTCTACCTATCCAACCCCTCCTGCACCATCTGCGCTGCCCTAACCATTGCTCGGGCTTTGTTTTGCGTTTCCTGCCATTCTGATTCAGGATTGGAATCGGCAACTACGCCTGCGCCGCTTTGGACGTATAGCGTGTTGTTTTTCACTACGGCGGTGCGGATGGCGATCGCCAAATCCATGTCGTTGTTGAAGCCCCATACGCCGACGGCGCCGCCGTAGATGCCGCGTTTGCTTGGTTCGACTTTCTCGATGATTTCCATCGCGCGGACTTTGGGTGCGCCGGAGAGTGTGCCTGCGGGGAAGGTGGCGGCGAGGATGTCCATGTTGGTCATGCCGTCTTTCAGACGGCCTTCGACGTTGGAGACGATGTGCATTACATGGGAGTATTTTTCAATCACCATTTTGTCGGTGACTTTGACTTCACCCGTTTTGCTGATACGGCCGACGTCGTTGCGTCCTAAGTCAATCAACATGACGTGTTCGGCAATTTCTTTGGCGTCGCTTAATAAGTCTTGCTCGTTGGCAAGGTCTTCAGAAGGGGTTTTGCCGCGCAGGCGCGTGCCTGCGATGGGGCGGACGATGACATCGTCGCGTTCGCGGCGGACGAGGATTTCGGGCGAGGAACCGACGATGTGGAAATCGCCGAAATCGTAGTAGAAGAGATAAGGCGAAGGGTTGAGCGTGCGCAGGGCACGGTAGAGGGCGAGCGGGCTGTCGGTAAATTCCATGCTCATGCGCTGGCTGGGGACGACCTGCATACAGTCGCCTGCGAAGATGTAGTCTTTGATTTTGTTGACGCAGGCTTTGAACGGCTCTTCGCCGAACTCGCTGACAGCTTCGGTGTGTTTGCTGCCGAGCGAGAGCGGGATGGCGCAGCTTTGGCGCAACTGGGTGCGGATGTCTTCGAGGCGTTCGCGGGCGCGTTCGTAGCCGTCGGGCTGCGAGGGATCGGCATAAACGATGAGGTGGATTTTGCCGCTCAAATTGTCGATAACCGCCAACTCTTGCGACAGCATCAGCAGAATGTCGGGCGTGCCGAGCGGGTCGGCTTTGGCGGTGTTTTTCAGGCGGTGGGCGAAATGCTCGAAATTGTAGATGGTTTCGTAACCGAAGTAGCCGACCAATCCGCCGGTAAAGCGCGGCAGGCTTGGGATTTCGGGCGTTTTGAAACGGTTGTGTAAGGCTTCGATAAAGGGCAGGGGATTACCGTCGTGTTGCTCGACGATTTCGCCGTTTTGATACACATCGACGTGTTTGCCGCTGGCTTTGAGATAGTGGCTGCAAGGCAGGCCGATAAAGGAATAGCGGCCGAAACGTTCGCCGCCAACAACGGACTCTAAGAGATAGGTGAACGGCTTGTTGGCGAGTTTGAGATAGAGGGAAAGCGGCGTATCCAAGTCGGCAAGGAGTTCCTGCACGAGCGGGATGCGGTTGTAGCCTTGGGCGGCTTGGGCTTGGTATTCTTGTTTGCTGATCATTTCTGCTTTCCCAAAAGGCGGTTTCGGACGACGCGGCAACGGGTGCGAGTATAGCATTTTATCGGAATTGTTGACAGTCTGACCGGAGATGCCGTCTGAAAAAAGACGGGCTTACAGCTTTGTTTTACGCTGCCGGTATTGTTTCCATTTAAACAGATAACCTGCGGTTACGGGAATCAGGGCTAGGATGGTTTTGAACGTCCATGATGCATACCAAGGTAAAGAACCGGGTGCGACCGATTGATTCAGATACGGCCACCAACAGGCAGTCAGGCAGCCGAGCAGCAGCGGCCAGATATGCCGACTGAGGTTTTTTTGCCAAAGGAGGAATGATGCGGCAGACCAAAGCAGGGTAAGGGCAGTGATTTTTAACACGGTATAAGCATCCGCTCCAAACAGGGAGGCGAGAAAATACGTACCGGCAATCCAGAGGACGGCAAGTATCAGGACGATGATTTCTTCAGGTCGTTTGAACATTTTTTTCTTCCTGTTTGATTTCAGACGGCATTGCCGTTCTGTTTCGCTTCCAGCCATTCCCAGCGTTCGAGCTTTTCCAAAAGCGACATCTCGATTTCGTCAGCCCTGCTTTGTAATGCACCTGCTTTTTCGTAATCTTTAAAAATTTCAGTATCGGAAAGCTGGGTATTGATTTCAGCCTGTTCGGCTTCCAAAGCGGCGATTTCGTCGGGTAGGGCATCGAGTTCGCGCTGTTCTTTGTAGGAAAGTTTGACCGTGCGGTTGGTTTTGGGTTTTTCTTTCACCGGTTCGGCATCGGCTGTTTTGGGTGCGGATGCCGTCTGAATTTTATCTTCCCGCGATTTTGCGTCGATATAGTCCTGATAGCCGCCGATGTATTCTTTCAGACGGCCTTGTCCTTCGAAAACAATGCTTTGGGTAATTACATTGTCGAGGAACATACGGTCGTGCGAGACGAGGAAGACTGTGCCTTGGTAATCACGCAACAGGTCTTCGAGCAGCTCTTGGGTGTCGATGTCCAAGTCGTTGGTCGGTTCGTCCAAGACCAGGATATTGGCAGGGCGGGTAAAGAGTTTTGCCAGCAGGAGGCGGTTGCGTTCGCCGCCGGAGAGCGATGAAACGGGACTTTGTGCGCGGGCTGGATGGAACAGGAAATCTTCCAAATAGCTCATCACATGCTTTTTCTTACCACCGACTTCGACGTAATCGTTGCCCTGTCCGAGCGTGTAAAACACGGTGTCGTTTTCGTTCAGCGCGCTGCGGAACTGGTCGAAATAGGCGACTTCCTGCTTACTGCCGATACGGATTCTGCCGTAGGTCGGCTGCAATTCGCCCAGAATCAGCTTGAGGAAGGTGGTTTTGCCGATGCCGTTTGGGCCGATTAAGCCGATTTTGTCGCCGCGCTGCAAGATGGCGGAGAATTTATCCATGATAACTTTGTCGCCATAGGCAAACGAAGCGTGTTCCAATTCGGCGATGATTTTGCCACTTTTCTCACCGCTATCGAGCTTAAAGTTGACCTGTCCCTGCACGTTGCGGCGTTCGACACGCTGGCGGCGCAGTTCTTCCAAACGGCGTACGCGGCCTTCATTACGAGTACGGCGCGCTTCGATGCCTTTGCGTATCCATGCTTCTTCCTGCGCATGGAATTTGTCAAACAGGCGGTTGTGTTCCGCTTCAACCGCTAATTCCTGCGCTTTTTTCTCGCTGTATTTGGAGAACGAGCCGGGATAGGAGCGCAGAATGCCGCGGTCGAGTTCGACAATGCGCGTGGCGATATTGTCCAGAAAACGGCGGTCGTGGGTAATCACGACCAGGCTGCCTTCAAACGCTTTGAGCAGGTTTTCCAGCCAGATAATCGCGTCGATGTCCAAATGGTTGGTCGGTTCGTCCAGCAGCAATACGTCGGGCTTTTGCACCCAAGCCTGCGCCAAAGCGACGCGCTTTTTCTGACCGCCGGAAAGGTTGCCGATTTTTTCGTTTTCCGGCAAACCGAGTTCGCCCAAAGTCTGCCTTACCGCCGCATCCAGCTTCCAGCCGTCCTTCGCTTCGATTTCGAGTTGTAATTCGTTGAGTTCTTTTAATAAAACGTCGTCTGAATTGTGCTCCAAATCATGGCTGACATGATGATAACGGCGCAATAAATCGCGAATTTCGCCCAAACCTTCGGCAACGGTATCAAATACGGTTGCATCCTTATCAAAAAAGGATTCCTGAGGTACATAAACGATTTTGAGGTTGTTTTGAATGATAATCTGCCCATCGTCGAGCTTCTGTACACCGGCGAGGATTTTCAGAAACGAAGACTTACCTGCACCGTTGCGGCCGATTAAGCCGATTTTTTCGCCGCTGTCGAGTTGAAAAGAAGTTTTGTCGAGCAAGGCGACATGACCGACGGCAAAGGAAGCGTTTTCTACGGATAATATATTCATAATGTCAATTCCCAACAGTTAATGTTTGGATTTTGCCGCAAGTTTGGCACGGGCGATTTCGATGATGCCGGGCAGGACGGAAACAATAATGATGCCACCCATCACCAAGCCCAGATTGTTTTTCACGACGGGGAAGTTGGCAAAGAAATAGCCCGCATACGAAAACAGGATGACCCACAACACGCCGCCGATGATGTTATAGCGGATAAATTTGGCATAGTGCATTTTCCCCATACCGGCAACAAAGGGGGCAAAGGTGCGGACGATGGGCACAAAACGGGCAATGATGATGGTTTTCCCGCCGTGTTTTTCGTAAAAACGGCGGGTTTTATCGAGATATTCGTGTCGGAAGATTTTAGAATCGGGGTTGGCGAACAGCCTGCCGCCGAAATACTTACCGACGGTAAAATTGAGCGCGTCGCCGAGTATGGCGGCAACAAATAGCAGCATAACCATCAGATGAATATCCATACCGCCCAGAGCGGCAATGCCTCCGGCGACAAACAGCAGCGAATCGCCGGGGAGGAATGGGGTAACAATCAGGCCGGTTTCGCAGAACACGATAGTAAATAAAATGGCGTAAATCCAAATGCCGTATTGCGCCGACAGCGCAAGCAGGTGTCGGTCGATATGGAGGATGAAGTCGATGGCGGAGGCAAGCACGGTGCGTTCCTAAAAAAACAGACCGCGTATTTTAACCGATTGGAAAAATGCCGTCTGAAAAGTTTCAGACGGCATTGGTTTTATTTTTTCCTTGCAAGGCAAAAGGCGGTCAGCCCCGCGCAGCGGTTGCTTTTTTGTATGCAGATTTCAAGGCGGCATATTGAAGCCAGTATGTGGTTGATGACGGGATGGTGCCGCATCAGTTGGGATTTGGGATTTTGTCCGGATCTCAACCGTCCGAGCAGGTGGACGGTTGCGGCAAGGGGGAATACTGCGCCAAAATAATAGTTCCCCCCGAGGACGGACAGCCCGGTGCTGCGGATTAAGTTCTCGAGCTGTGTCAGGCGGTAGCGGCGGTAATGCCCCAAAAATTCGTCGTGCCCGCTCCACAGGGACTGGAAGGCGGGTACGGAAATCAGGAATTCCGTACCGGAAGGGACTTTTGCGATATAGTCCTCAAGCATTGCCTTGTCGTCTTCGACGTGTTCCAAAACATCCATCATCAGAACCAGGTCGGCATCGCTCATGCCGATAGTGCGGCGGAAATGAATCGGTTTGCCGCGATATGCCTCATCTTTTTTACCCGTGTAGGCGGTGTCGATGCACAATGCTTCGCGTATATCGGAATTTTCCAGCAGAAAGTGTGAAAAAAAGGCGGAGCCTGCGCCGACATCCAGCACTTTGCGGAAGGTTCTGCCTTTTAAAAGATTGGCAACGGCAAGTGCTTTGGATGCGTAATACCAATGGCTGTTGATGCTGTCGCCCAAAATACCGCTTTCTTTCACATCCATCTTATTATCCTTTCTTTCGGTTTTTTAAAATATATCGGGGACGCTGTTTGGTTTCGATATAGATACGTCCGATATATTCGCCGAGTATGCCGATACCGATGAGCTGGATTCCGCCGAGAAACAGGATACAGGCCAAAAGCGACGGGTAACCGGGAATATCTTTTCCATAGACGAGCGTTCGGAGAATAATCAATGAGCCGTATAAAAATGCGGTAAATGCAAACAAAAAGCCGATATACGTCCATATTTTGAGCGGGACGGTCGAAAATCCGGTAATGCCGTCCCAAGCGAGATTCCAAAGTTTCAAGGCATTGAATTTGGTATGGCCGATGATGCGTTTCGGACGGGTGTATTCGATAACTTCCCCTCTGTCCGGCCAGGAAAGCAATCCTTTCATAAAGAGGTTTCGTTCGGGCATTTTGATAACGGTGTCGATGATGTCGCGTGAAATTAGTCGGAAATCGCCGACATTTTCTTCGATTCTGACGGGGCTGATTTTATTGTAAAGTTTATAGAAGAAGGACGCGCTCCATCTTTTGAGCGGATGGTCTTGCGCCCGCCCGATGCGTTTTGCCAATACGGTTTTTGCGCCGGCACGCCATTTTTCGAGCATAGTCGGAATCAGTTCTATGGGGTCTTGAAGGTCAACGTCAATCGGAATGGCGGCATTGCCCGATGCGTGTTCCAAGCCGGCGAAAAGGGCGTTTTCCTTGCCGAAATTGCGTGTAAAGTGCAGCGGTTTGACCAAGGGGTCTGCAAGGGCGAGGTTTTCCAAAACGGTTTCCGTATTGTCCGTGCTCCCGTCGTTGCAGAAGACGATTTCGACTTCGTATTTTTGAAGCCCCCCTGCTTTCCCTGACGGCACGGTAGAAAATCGGAATGGCGGCTTCTTCATTCCACACCGGGACGATAAGCGATATTTTCATGGTTTTCCTTTTGTTTGGGCAAAAACAAGGTAACTCGAGCACAGGTAGCCATATATCAGACTGATGGCGGAAAATCCGACGGCAGCGACCTGCGGCGGCATAGCAAGGGCATCCGATGCCAAACCGCTTGCCGATGCCGCAAAACCCATCAGCAGTACGAAACAGGCATAGCGTTTGAAGGAAGCTTTTGTACCGAACGTCCATCTTGCATTTGCGGCAAAACCGAATGCTGAGGCTGCGGCAAAGGCTATGAGGTTTGCGGCGGCGGCGGGATATTGCCGGCTTGACAGCACGGTAAAAACGGCGATATGGATTAGGGTGTTGATGATGCCGACCGTGCCGTAGCGCGCGAACCGTTTGAGCCGCATATCAATGCCGTCTGAAAAGCGACCATTCCCCTATGGTCTTGATATGGGAAACACGGGAGCAGGAGGGATTGGCGGCAAGCAGTTTTTCCAATGTGTCCGACGTATGGTTGGCGGTCAGGATAAGCAGGTAGTCATAGCGGCGGCAGTCTGTTTTCCGGGTCAGGTTATATTCGGACAAAAACCTGACTTGACTGTACCCGTCATACATTTCTTTCATTTTCATGCGGACGGGCATAGCGTGCGCCGAGGCAAAGCTGTAATCTGCCCACCCCTGCCTTTCGGCCTGATACCATTGTGCGATATGGAAGAACTCGCCGCCCGAAGTCAGGCTGCCTTCGCTGATGGACAAGGGGTCGTTGACAGTCAGGACTTTTTTGCCGTTTTCCATCATTTGGGAAATCTTTATAAAATCAGCCAGCTTCTGCGAGCGGTCAAAAAGGACGTTGTTAAGGTAGGCTTTGCCCGTCAGCGCGGCGATGCACAAGGCGGACAACAGGCAGGCTGCTTCTGATATTTTTGCTGCAATCCTGCCCGGCGTTTCCGGTTTCTTTTCCCAAATCAGATAATAAAAAATAGGGACGAACAGGGCGAAGCGTTCGTAAAGGAAGCTGGTTTGAAAGGTAAAATGAGGCGTCAGGAAATAAACCGCAAGACAGGCAAGCAGCGGGACGTACCGGCTTTTTTCCCGAGTGGGGCGGCAGTTTGCCGCTATGGGGGCGGCAAAGAGGAAGAGGCAGGCAATGTCGTAGTAGAACAGGACCGACATATTCCAAGGCAGGTAGGCAATTTCCAGTATTTTGTCCCAAAAGGAATGTTGGATAAAGTTGTCTTCAAATGCCTTATAGGGGACGGGGTTGGGTTTTGCGGTATAACGTGCCAAAAGGGCGGCGAAAAAGAGATAGGCGGCTGTCAGGGAAAAACGCTGTTTCCAAGGGATTTCTTTGATGCTGAAAAGAAAGTATCCGTATGAAAGCAAGCAGAAAAATGAAAAGGTCAGAATATGGGAGAAGTACGACCATATCCCCAATGCGGCAACGGCGGCAAGCATCTTTGCCGAGGGATTTTCAATCCAACGCTTGTTGGTAATGAAAAACAGTATGCCGACGGGAATGCCCATAATGTAGCCGACAAAGCCCCATTGAAAGGCAAATCCGAAAAAACAGGTCAGCGCGACCCAGTCGGTCATCCTTTCCGCCCCCATTTCCTTTCTCATTTTGACTGCCGCATAAATGAAAAATAAAAATTCGAGGGCGACCAAAGCCTTAGAAGAAGCATTAATGTCCATAAACTGATACAGCGCCAACCATAGGGCGTAAACGGTCAGATAAGGCGTATCCCAATTTATTTGCAGCATATCTGCCCACGGACTGCGGTATTTGAGCAAATCATCCAAGGCGGCAACCTGCGCGGCGTGCTGCGGCAGGTCGTTCATCGGCAGGTATTTCGGATAAAATAGGAAACATACCGTTGCAAGGACGGTAAGGAAAAACAGCCTGTTTTGTATTTTGTCGGATAAAGGTAGTGCGATGTTCATCAAAATTTTCTTGGTTGTTTCATTCCTACCCGTCAGGATATTAGTATGTTTGAAAGGTAAGCTTTTCTAAATTGGGACGCGCATAGGACCAAACCGTATGTGTGTTCCGTCGGTATGGCAGTTGGCTTTTACATAACAAAACAATTGTTACGGTTGACATAATAAAGAAATCGGGTTTTGTAAGCCGCCTCCTTTTGCACTTTGTTACATCAACTTTTGCACTCGATGAGTTGAAAGTTACGGCAGCTTTTGCACCATATCGGATAGCAGAAGATAACAAAAGCGACGAGAACGTCGCTTTTGTTTTACCAATTGCATATGACCAGCTAGCCGCTTGTTTTACCGGTTTTGTCTCTGCCAACCGTATAGGCAAGCTCAGGCTGTGTGATGCGGAAGTCTTTGAACAACTCCCTTATATCAGGATGGTCATTGATAGATAGCATGAATTTTCCCTTGCTCTCCGCCATCGCTTTGGTCAGCAGCTCATACTGCAGCCAATCGAATGCGTGGTCGTACCCTACGGTTTGCCAGTACGGCGGGTCTGTGTAGAAGAAGGTATGCTCTCGGTCATATCGCTTGAAACAACGCGCCCACGGTTCGTTCTCGATAAATACTCCTCTCAAACGGGCTTGGGCTGCTGTCAATTTTGCCCTAATCTGCGACGCATCCCACGCTTTTGATGTGGTTGCCGTACCAAAATGTTGATGGACGGTCTTGCCGCCCGCACAAGTCGGCGCGTAAAGCCCCCGAACCTTACCGATACCGGTTTTCCCCGAACCGGAGGGTTCGGCAACTACGCCAATTTTCCCATCCCCATCCTCAATCGGCAGTTCGATCGTTTTGTCGAAATTTGCGCCGCTTTCCACGTCAAACCGTGATTTTTTGACTGATGTTGCGCGGCAGCTGTCGAAACCGGTGCGGCGGTGTACGGTTTTAATCGCTATCCCATTGCTTCAGTGTATTGTAGATGTTGCGTTTTTGGCGTTACAACGACCACGCCCCATTGTGGTTTGTATTTGAATCCGTTTGCGCCGTAATGTTGCGGTGCATCGGTTTTTGCCTCTTGTTTTAAACCCCTCTTTAAACACGTTTAAAGACCCGGGACTTCGCCAAAGCCGCCAAGTCGTTGGGCGAAAACCGCCAGCCGTCGGGAATGCCCATCACGGCGGCGCAGAACTCGGAACAGAACCATTTGTCGATTTTTAAAACCGTGCCGATCGCGCCCGCCCAGTCGTAGCGTTTGCCTTGCGCCCGCTGCCATACGCGCTCGAGGTCGGAGGGCGTTGCGTCGTGCAGCGGTATCAAATCCCACTTTTCAGACGGCAAATCCATTTTTTTGGCGCGCACGCCGCCGTCGCGGATGGAGGACGAATAGCAAAGGTAGCCGCCGTTTGCGCACGGGTCGGCGATTTCGCAGTGCGAATAAATCCCGCGCGTGATTTTGCGCGTGATCCAATCGCCGATGCGGGCTTTAATCGAGGCGATGCTCCAGCCGTCGCGGTTGCCTTTGTATAGGGCGAGGTATAGGGTTTTTTGGGTCATAACGCCTCCTGAAATAATAATTTAATGTGTAAAAGTGTTGACTTCTTGTCCTGTTTGTGTAAAAATACACACATTACGACAACCAAAGGAAAGGATATGCAAAGCCGCGAACTGATTGCCCTGATTGAGGCGGACGGTTGGAAATTGGTGAGAACCAAAGGCAGTCACCATCAATTCAAGAAAGAGGGCGTGCCTTGGCTGATTACCGTCAGCCACCCTGAAAAACAGGTATCGCGCCACCAGGTAGCGGATGCCCGCCGAAAATCAGGATTAAAGTTTTAAGCCTGCCCCGCAAGGGGCAGATACCGCATATCCGAGAAAGGAAACGATGATTTACTATCCCGCCGCGCTGTTCCAAGACCCCGGTCAAAGCAACTGGGGCGTGATTATTCCCGACCTGCCGGGCTGCTATCCTGTCGGCGATACGGTTGCCGACGCGCTTGCCGATGCCAAAGCCGCCGCAATGTTCCATCTCGAAGGGCTTTTGCAGGAAAACCTGCCGATTCCCGAGGCGCAAAGCATCGAGGTTCATCGGGACAATCCCGATTATGCCGATGCGGTGTTGTGGACGATGGTTGAAGCGGACGATGCCGCATTAACCGGACAGGTGCGGTTTAACGTCAGTTGGCCGCAACATATCCTCAACCGTGTCGATGCCTACACTGCCGCCCGTCATGAAACCCGCAGCGGTTTTTTGGCGAAAGCCGCCTTAAAGGCGATGCAGCCTTAACTTTCAGCCCGATTTTTTCGGGCTTTTTTATTGCCGATGCCGTCTGAATGCGGCGGGTTGGGATTAGTCGGATTGGCGGCGGGACGAAGTCCCCTATGCCCCCTATTGGTCGGGGCAGTTTTCCGTCCAGCCGTCCGAATAGTCGTAATTTTCGGGGTCGTCCGACTGTTCCATCAAAACGCGGTGGCGTTCGGCGTTGGCGAAGTCCTACTGTTCGTCGGCCAGAAGCTTGAGGCTCAATTCGTCCAAGAGGGCGCGTGTCAAATTGACGAATCCGCCGTCCATCGTCTTCCACTGCAAATCGGGCGGAAGTTGGGGCAGCGTGCGCATAAAGGTGTATTGCTGGCGCGCTTCGTCGGTGTTGTGAAACCATTTTCCGACAGACTCGACATACACGCCGCCGCGTAAGTTTTGGTGGCGTTTCTGTTTGATTTTTTCCCATACGGCGGCGACGGCGGCGGCTTTTTTGCGCGCGGCATCGGCTTTGCTGATTTTCCATTTTTTGCCGTCCCATTCGTGGTATTCGGACGGGCGCGGCGGGGAAACGGCCAGATCGTCGGACACGATGCGGCCGGAATTGAGGGCGGCGAGCAGATCGGCGTGTTGTTCGGGCGTAATGGGGCGCGCGCCTTCGGGGGCTTGGTCGGGGGTGTCCGCGTCGTAAAAGGCGCGGTCTTTGTAGTAAATGGTCATCGGGTTTCCTTTTTTGTATTTACATTTTGATTTTTTGCCGCTTATAATGTAACGACAAAATACGCTGTAAGCTGCAATGAAGATTGAATTTGACTCCGAAAAAAATCAACGCAATATCGAAGAGCGGAATTTGCCCTTTGAATCAGTCGGGCAAATACGCTGGACAACGGCCGTTATTGTGCCCGATGTCCGCTTTGATTACCCCGAACCGCGTTATGTTGCCGCTGCTTATCTGGGCGATACGCAACGCCTGCACATTGTCTGTTTTACGCCGATAAAAGACGGTATCCGTGTCATCAGTTTTCGCAAAGCGAATAAAAGAGAGGTTAAAAAATATGCAACGTCAATCCTTAATAAACGCTGACGGCGAAGTGCGGGAACTTGCCACCGAAGATTTTGCGCTTGCCCGCCCCATTGCCGAAACCCTGCCCGAAGACTTGGCACAGGTGCTTTTTTCCCATCAAAAACAATTGGAAGAAAAGGGCGTAATGCAAAAACGAAACACAGGCAAAACCCCGAAACAACTCGTTACCATACGCCTGTCCGCCGATGTGGTCGAAAAATTCCGCGACGGCGGCAAGGGCTGGCAGACGCGCATCAACGAGGTTTTGCGCCAATATGTCGCCCAATTGAAATAACGGGGACGGCCGCTGCTTATCGGGTGCGCCCGACTGTCCTTTCCCGCGCGGTTTCGGCTGTGCGGTTTTTTTTGCCGCCGATGCCGTACCCTGCGGGCAGGCTTCGCACTCTGAAGGGGTCGGCGGGGGTTTGCGCGCTTGTTCCCGCCTTTCGTCATCCCCGCCTTTCGTTATTCCCGCCCCTTTGTTCGTCATTCCCGCGCAGGCTGGAATCTAGAATCTCGGGGTTTCGGTCATTTCCGACAGATTCCTGCCGCGTCGGGGGTCTGGATTCCCGCCTGCGCGGGAATGACGGGGTTGGCGGTTTCGGTTCTTTCCGATAGATTCCTGTGGTTTTTCGGTTACTGGATTCCCGCTTTCGCGGGAATGACGAAAGGAGGCGGGAATGGCGAAAAGGGGGCGGGAATGGCGGCGGCGGGGTTTCAGACGGCATCGCTGTCGGCGGCGGGGTTGGCGGATTGGCGGGATTGGCGGGATTGGCGGGCTGAAGCCCGCCCTACAGCCCAACCTATGTCCAACCTACGTCCATCCTACAGCCTGCCGCGCGCCCTTATGTCCGCCAACGTCCTTTCAATCTCTCTTCGTGTTTCTTCGTCGATTTCAGGTATTCCGGGGCTTATCGCGCGGGGGTGTCCCCCGATGCGGCTTTGCCGACGGCGAACCATAGGAAGCAGGTGTCGCGCCCGCCGCTGCCTTCGTAGCTCGAGCTGACTTGGGCGGCGAATCTGTTGCGGGCGTAGCTTCGGACGACGACCCCGCCCGCCATATTCCCGTAGTAGCCGGCGTTGGGGAAGTAGGCGGATCCGGCGATGGTGTAGATTTCTTCAAACGCCAGGGGGAAGTAGATGTCTTTTTGGCGGTGCACGCCTTCGATCGCCGCCTTGCCCCATTTGATGAGGATGCCGCCGGGCAGTTTGAGCCAGCCGTTTTCGGCGGCGTTGCCGGTTAATATGCCGTTCACGGCTTGGGCGACGGCGGTGTCGAAGCCCGGGATTTGGGCGAGGGTGTGGGTGTGGGCGCGGTCGGCTTTTTCCTGCAAACCTTGCGCCAGCGTGCCCGCGTCCAGCGCGCCGGCGTTGATGGTTTCGCCGTGGGACTTTATCCAGAACACGGCTTCGCCCAAGGTGTCGGCGGCTTTGATGCACAGTTTCAAAACCAGTGCTTTGGGGCGGTTTTCGTCGGCGGTAGGGACGACGTTGGATGCGTCGAATGTGAGGGCGGACGGTAGATTATCGCCTCCGCCGCTACCATCGGCTGTCCACTGTTTCCATGATTTTTCCACGCCAAACGCGCCCGTCGGCTCGATGTAGTCGAACAGTTGCAGTGCGCCGTTTTTGCCGCTGTCGATTTTGCCGGTAATGTTGCGGATTGCGTCTTCCTGCACCTGTCCGACCGCCAAGCCGTTGCCCGCGTTGCGGATGAAGCGGTCGGCGGCTTTGGGGACGTTGGCAATGCTGCCGTATTTTTCGGCCAGCAGGCGGTAAAGTTCGGGATACGCCGATTCGGTTACACGGTCGGCGATTTCGTCGAACGCCAGCCAGCCCGTCGGGATTTGGTCGGACGGAAACCACGCGGTGATGCCGATGTCGGTACGGCTCAAATCGGGCAGGCGGTTGCTGTTGCCCAAGGCGCGGTAGAGGTCGGGGAAGGTGTTTTGTTCAAAGGCCGTGCCGTCGGCTTTGAGATAGCCTGCGGGGTTTTGTACGGCTTTGGGAAAGGACACGATCGCGCCGGCGGGGATGCCGTCCGAATTGAGTTTTTTCCACGCGCTCCATGTGTCGTCCGTGCCGCTGGTCTGGTGGCGTTCGTAGGTGTCGGAGGTGTAGGCGTTGTAAGCCAGTTGGCGGCACCAGCCGGGGTTTGTGCCGGCGATGACTTGGACGTGGCAGGAGAGGCCGGACACGGGCAGGTTTTGGGACAGCGAGGCTTCGCGGACGGCGTAGACGCCGTCTGTTTTGAGGGCGTTGAGGTCGCCCCGGTATTCTTTGACTTGGAAGTCGCGGATGCCGTATCCGGACAGCGTGGTCGGTTTGCCTTCGACGTCTTCGTTGAAACGCGGTTTGTTGGCTTTGTGGAAGATGTCGTGGTTGTTGTAGGAAATGCGGTTTTGCGCGCCGTGCAGGCGCAGGGCGTCGTCGCCGAAGACGATGTGGGCGTTGTCGTTATCCGCGCCGATGTAGGCTTTGTAGCCGCCGTTCCAGTGCGTCGGGTTGGCGGACAGGTGGATGCCGCTTTGGAATCGGGTTTCGGCGGTAAAGGTTTTTTGGCCGGTTATGGTTTGGCTGTCGGAGAGGCCCGTTTCCATCATTTTGACAATCGCGTTTTTTAACTGTTCCTGACTGTCGCGGTCGGGGCGGATGTCCGCCGCCGACAACACTGACAGCATTTCCCCCTGAATCTGGTTGAGCCACCACGCGGGCAACACCGTCCCCGGCTCCGATGTACCGTTGCCGTCGTGAAAAAGCTTATCGCCCGTATCGATAGGATGCATAATCAAGCCTCATAAACAAAATGCACGGCGGTATGCGCCGGCTTCAAATCGTTAAACACAGTTTCAACCACATCGTCGGCAAAGCCGCCCAAAGCATCGCCGGCGGCGGATACGCCCGCGCGGAAACGCCACACCCGTGCCGCACGCTTGCCGACATGCACGCGCCAGACAAACATCACATCTTCCAGCGCGAGCCTTCCGCCCGCCCGCCCGATGCCCGCGCGGAAAGGCTGCTGCTCTTCGATGGAAACCGCATAGCCCGCCGCGCGCGCCATTGCGGTGAAATACGGAACCGACAGGCCGCCCGTCTCATTGAGTTTCGCCAGCACCGCCGAAACGCGCGCCGCACGCGGCCGTCCCGCGCCGTCCAAACCCAACACACGCTCCCAAGCCGCAATATCCGACCCCGGCGCGGCGGGAAACGGCAGATCCGCCACCTTTTGCGCCGAGCCGTCGACCGCATCCAAAGCATTGCCGTCGATACGCATCAAAGCCGCGACGCGCGCCCCGTTGCGCGCATAAGACACCGGCGGCAAAAGCGACGCCGACACATCCGCATAAGATTTCACAAAGCCTCCACCGTTACCGCGCCCAAACGGAACCATTCCGTCTTGTCCGTCATATCCGCCGCACGGTTCTCGCGCGGCGCAAGCAGCACGCGGTCGGCAACCCCCGCCGCATTGCTCACCGCCGCTTCGATTTTGGACACCGTCAGACCGTCGCCCGGCAACAGCGTCTCAAAATACGCCGAGAGCGCGGCGCGGATATCCTCCCTGACAGCCTCAAGCGGCGAACCGTCCGTCTTGACTCGCACCGACACCGGCACCGCCGTCAAATCCGGCGCGAGCACGCGCACATTTTTCGCCGTAACCGGGCGCACCTCGTCGATATACGCCTGCACCTTGGCAACCGTCTCCGGCGACGGCGCGCCGCCCGCCGCCGTTACCGCCACGTCCACCGTTCCCAAACCGCGCCGCAGCGGATACACATAAGCCGCATCCACACCGTCCACACTCAAAGCCCAATTGCGGTAATCGTATTTGTTGCCGCCCGCCGGCGGACGGCGCAGCACATCCAGCAGCCGCGCCAAAAGCGAAGCATCGCCCTCCGCATCCGTTCCGCTCGAAGCCGAAAGCACGCAGTCCGACGACAGCCCCGGCGGTGCGGACATCAACACGCCCGCCGCATCCGCCGCATTGCCCGCAGCGCCCGCTTCGACAGCCGCAATCCCGACGTTTGCCCTGCCGTCCCGATCGATGACGCCGTCTGAAAGCGTCTCATAAAACCGCCCGTCCGCCAAAATCCGCAAATCCGCCGGAAAACGCGAACCCGCAAGCCCCGATAGTGCCGCCGTCCCCTTCGCCGCCACCGCATGGCGGCGGTAGATGCCGCGCAAACCCGCGTGCTGTTCCAAATACGCCGTATCCGCCGTATCCGGAAACACCTGCCGCGCAATCCACGCCTGATGCGCATACTGACCCGATGCGCAAGCCGCCAGACGGCTGGCATGGACAAAATGATCGCTGTCCGCACCGATGTCCGCATTCGGATAAAACGACTTCGTATCCCGCAGCAGCGCATCGCGTACCGCTTCAAAAGACGGAATCTCAAACACCGTTCAAACACCCTTTAAAAACCATCATGCCAAGGGCACATGATGGTCGTAATCAAACCCGCCCGCCGCCGTCTCCACACGGATATGCAGCACCAAACTGCCGCCCGCGGGACGCGTGGCGCGCACCGCAATACTTTTTGCCCGCCCGTCCGCCACAATCGGGCGCAAAGCCTCCTCGGCATACTGCCGCGCCAAAAGCGCGACCCTGTCCACATCCTTCTCGCGCCCCAAAAGATGCAGCAGCGAGCCGAGCGACCCGTCCGCCCACCAGCTTCCCAAAGGC
This sequence comes from Neisseria basseii, assembly GCF_962707005.1. Lineage (NCBI taxonomy): Bacteria > Pseudomonadati > Pseudomonadota > Betaproteobacteria > Neisseriales > Neisseriaceae > Neisseria > Neisseria basseii. The sequence continues at coordinate 60,907 of NZ_CAUIXH010000012.1, forward strand.
GTTTTCAGGCGGATATAGACCGCATTTTTCAACGTATCCGTCAGACGACCCGTATAATCGCCGCTCAAAGCGTCCAATTCCTTTTCCATCGCATCATTTTCCCCGTCCGCCGCCGCAATGCGGAGGGCACGCGCTTCAACCCTGAAAGAATGCCGTCCGAACCTTCAGAGTGCGAAGCCTGCCCGCAGGGTACGGCATCGCCGGGCTATTTCGGCGGCGAAGTCGTCCCGCCGCTGTCGCCCGTATGCGTATGTCCCGAGCCGACATCTTTTCCGTTGTTGACCAGCGCGCCCGTACTGGAAAAATCCCCGACCAGATCGACATTGCCCGTAAAACGCGCCCCGCCGCCGGAAACCGCCATACCGCCTTTGCCGTTGAACTGCCCGAGTGCCGTCAGCACCGCGCTCGTCTCCAATTTCGGCGTGTCAAAATCCGCCCCCTCCGACGCGTTGACCGCATAAGTTTTGCAGTTGACGCGGAACACATCGCAATCCGCCTCGATAATCCTGCCGCGCTTGAGCACGATTTTCGCCCCGTCCTCGCTGAATACCGCCGTTTCGCCCGACTTCAGCGTCCTGATACGGAACGCGCCGTGCTGCGTTGCCACCACCACCCCGTGCGAACTCGCCCCGCCCAAAGGCAGGATCACCGCATCCGACCCCGCAGGCGGACAGGACGCAAAGCCGAAATGCTGCAAATACTCGATATCCCGCAAAGCCTCGTCTGCCAAACCGTCCACATCCGCCCGCATCACCGCCTCCGCAGGCGACAGGCCCGCAATTTTCCCGCGAAACGCCGAACGTACCGCATCGCCCAAAGACCGCGCCGTCTGCACCGTCTTCCTCGCCATCTTCAACAGACTCATTCAAATACCGCCGTTTCCCTGTTTTTCGGTTTTGCCGTTTTGCCTTTTTTGCGCCTGTCCGTTACCCCTTTTTTGCGTCCCGTCCGCTTGCGCGCCGCCGCCGATTTTTCCGGATACGCATCCGGAATCCACACGCCGTCCTCCTTAAGCCGCAGCTCCGTAACCGTCCCTTCCGTCCGGTTCAGGGAAAACCGCCGCCCCATCAGAAAAAACACCGCATCGATACCGTGTTCCTCATCGATCACGTGCACCCTCTGCCCCGGCGACCACAACACCCCGTCCCGGGTCGCATGGCCGCCGACCGTAACCGTCAGGGTAAAACCCTCAAGCCGCCAATCCGCCAACTGCTTTTTCGCCTGCCGCTTGAGCGACTCCAAATTCTCTGCATCCGCCAACACCACCGTTTTCGGTCTGTAAAGCGTCATCGAAGGGTCTTTGAACACCCATTTCAAATCATGCTTCGCCCCGTCGCCCCGTTTCGCGTGCGACTGCCCCAAAAACGTCAGCTCCGAAAACCGGTTCTCCACACTCCGTTCGATACTGACCCGCCGCGTATTGCGCCGCGCATCGTCCCGGCTCCAACAGAGCGTCGCCACCGGCGGCGACGCATAATCCGGCCCGCCGAGGGCAAGCGTCCCGTCCGCCTCCATCCAAACGTGCAGCCCCTTTGAAGCCGCCAGTTTGGCCGCCGCCTGCCAGACCGACTCGCCCGGTTCGATATCCACCCTGTCCAACACCGGATTTTTATCCGCCCGAAGCCTTACCCCCTTAATCTGCTTCCACGGCGCAACCAGCCGCCCGACCGCGTCAAGCAGCGTCAGCCCCTTCACATTCGCCAACGGGGCGGAACAGTCCGTCAGCAGACCCTCCAAATCCCGCCCCGACAGCCGCAAAATGCGCCGCCCCTTCTCCTTGTCGTGCAGCTGCGTGTCCGCAATGCCCGACAACACCGGCTGCCCGTCTATCGCCACCTCGCAAAACGCCCCCGACAAATCCGGCACGTCCGACTCCCCGTAAGGCAGCCCCAAAGTAAAAACAAAGCCGTCCGCCGGAATCAGGAAATCACTGTCGATCTCGTAGCTTTCCCAATGTTTGTGTTCCCTGCCGCCGATGCGGACGGCAATTTCATGTGTGTACTTCACCGCATTTCCTTAATGACCGGAATCCAAAAGCCCCTGTGCATAAAGATTCAGCCAAACCCCCCGCGCGACAAAGGACGGATGGGCGATGTGCGGATTGAGCCGCAAAATCTCCTCCGCGCCGAACACCGCATCGCGCATCCCCTCGGACGGCAGCGCGCGCACCGCTGCCAATGCAGTCTGAACGCGCCGGCGCACCTCGCGGTTGAGCAGCATCAGATCCGGCACGGCGGCCGACTCCCCGAATTCTTCCAGCACTGCCGCCGCAGCCTCCGCAAAAGCCGCCGCAAACGTTTTCCCGTCATCATCCACCCGGGGGCGGAAGCGCACCGCATCCCAACCGGGCAGCCGCCGCACCGCCGCCAAAGAACCCGCCAATACCGACCGCAAAGCCGCTGCGCTCCCGAACAGCGCGCCCCGGGCTTCCGCCTCTGCCGCCAGCGCGTCAATAAAGCCTTCCGCCGCCGCGCGCAAGGCATCGGTTTGCACAATCAGACGTTCGATCTCCATCAGGAAATGGTTTTCAAAAACAAAAATCTCCTGCGGCTCCGCCGCCTCCCGGAAGGTCATATCGATGCGCGCGAAATCCGCATAATCCGCCTCATGCCGGTAAGACCACTCGGCGGCGGCCATATCCGTCATCCGCCCCCAAACCGGATGCACCAGCACCCCCGCGCCGCGCTCTTCCAACTTGTCCAGCAGGTTTTTCAGGCGCACCGCATAACCCTTGCCCCAAAACACCGCCGAAATCCGTACCTCGCGCCCCGACGTGCCCATATCCTCCAAATCCGTACCGTCGGCAAAAGGACGCGCGTGTTCCGCCAATACCCTGCCGTTGCGCTCTTCCACATTTTCCACATCAAACGCCGCGCCCTTAAACGACGCCGGCTGCAAAACCGTATGCCACATTACCAACCCGCCCCCCGGTTCAACAGCGAATACTGGTGCCGCGACACCTCGTTCGCCACCGTCCGCCCGTCGATATTCAGGCTCACATTCGTCTCAATCGTTCCGCCCGCCGCAGCCAAAGCGGAAGACATCCTGTCCAAGCCCGCCGTTACCGCCGCCGTATCCGCCGACAATGCCGTCTGAAACGCCGCCGTCTGCTGCGACAAAGCCGCCTGATAAGCCGCCGTCTGCGTAGAAAACAGCGGCGAAAGCAGCTTGTCCGGCGGCGTTGCCGCATTTTGCGCCGACACAAGCGGCGTACCCGCCGCCGTCCGTTTAGACGGCAGAAAACGGATGCCCGCCCGCCTTAGGTGCGCCGCATCATCCGCCGCCGAGCGCGATTCGCGCATTTCGCGCAGCAGCGTCCCGTCGGCCAAAGTGCGCGGCGCAAGCAGCATCCCGTAAATGCCCAAACGCCCCAACAAGTCCGGACGCGAAGCCAAAGCCCCCGCGGCCGAAGCCGCCGCATTCTTCGCCCCGCCCGCGATTTTTCCGCCCGCACCCTTTATGCCGCCCAAGCCGCCCGACAAGGCCGCCGTCGCCGCAAAACCCGCCGCCGCCGTCATCGCCCGAATCGCCAGCGTCGCATTCGGATATTCCGCCGAAAGCTCTTTAAACGCCGTTTCCGCATTGTTTAAAGTCTCCGTCAGGCTTTCGTTCAACAGCGCAAGCGACTTCGCCTTCTCCTGCCGCGCCGCATCCGTCATCCCCGCCGCCTCGTTCATCTTGCCGATTTTGCCGTTTTCCGGGGTAACGCCGCCCAGTTTTGCCATATAGCCCTGAATCTGCGCCATATCCGATGCCGCCAGCAGACCTTGTTTCGCCTGCAGGTCGGGCAGGAGCGTCGCCAACAGCGCGCCCTTGAGCATATTTGCCTGTTCCGCCGCCGTCTTGTCGCCCGCCGCCGCGCGCTTCTGAAAGTCCTGAAACTGCCTGTCTTTGGCAAGCATCGAATCCGCAAGCCGCGCCAAAACCTGCACCGCGTTTTCGCCGTTCTCCTTACCCTTCAAAATCGAACCTACCCAATCCACACCCTTTTTCGGGTCTTTCGGGTTCGCCATATCCTTCAGGCGTTTTACCGTGTCCTGCGACAGGGTTTTGCTTAACAGGTTTTGCACATTCGTCGCCGCCTCCGCAGGGCTGCCCGACTTGTTCGCCGCCGACTGCAGAAGCGAAAGCAGGTAGTCCAAACCGCCGATGCCGGTCATGCCCGCCTGTTGCGCGGCAGGAAGCAGGGCGGGCAGCTCGCGCACCATATCCTGCACCTCGAACGTCCCGTCCAAACCCGACTGCAGGACGTGTTCGAGCGCAAGGTTCAAATCCCTGCCGTTCAAGCCGCCGTCTTTCAGCGTTTTGATCAGCTTCGCCGTATCCGCGCCGCCGCCCTCCGAGGCAAGCGAAAACGCATAAGCCGCCTGCGCCTCCTCTTTGGTTTGGGCGAAATTCAGACCCGTCGTCATCATGCCGCTGATCAGTTCCAAGGCCTTATCGTGGTTGCCTCCCTGTTTCGACACCAGTTCCACGGTCAAATCCTTGACCTGCCGCGCGCCTTCCGTCGCAATCCACGCCGCCGACTTGTCCTCATCCCCGACAAACGCCTGCCGCGAAACGCGGTTCAGGTTTTCGTCAAGCTGTTTGCGGTCGTCCATCGCCGGCTTCAGTGCCGCATACGCCGCCACGCCGCCCGCAACGGCAGCCATACCCGCGCGTCCGATGCCGCCCATCCTGTCCGCCAAACCCGCGCCCTGTTTCAGTTCCGCGTTCAATTCGCGGATACGGTTTTTCGTCGCAACCGCCGCGCGCGCCAAATCGCTTTGCGAAGCCTTGCCGCTGCGCGCCAGACGGTTGAACGCCTCATGCGTCTGTATGATTTCGCGGCGGATTTCCCGCTCCGAGCGCACGCCCGTCTGCGCGTAGGCGAAGCTCTGCCGTTCCAGCCGCGCCCGCGATTTTTCCGTCCGCTCCAACTGCTGCCGCGTCTGGGCAACTAGCCGCTTCGCCCCGTCGTCCCTGCCCGTCAGCGACAGAATCAGCTTCATTATCCCGTTTGCCATAAAAAAACAGCCTTTAAACGTATCGACTCACGGTCGATTATCGTTTAAAGGCTGTTTGAAAAGAGGCGCGACGGGGTTCAACCCCTACTCAGAAGAAATTCTTCAAATGCCCCGTGGTAAATATCTTTATCTGCTCGGGCTTCTTCAACAATCTCCAAAATCTCATCACGTCTTTTTTGTTTTGCTTTTTCAGTTTTGTAGTTTTGGATTTTAAAGTCCAAATACTTGATACAAACCATATAGTATTGCGTCTTTACTATTCTCCATTCTTTCAAACCGATAGGAATATGAGGATATTTCATTTTTTCCAAAGTCCTACCCATAACGCCGATTCTGGACTGTATGGTTTGCCAATTCCCACTGGAAAGGCATATCGACAAAGATTCCCATAAAATCATCCTATTTCTGTCGTCAGTGGACAGTCGTTGCGTTTGGCAGGTTTTTCTGTAATCGTCAGCGATATTAGAGGCGTGGATTTCACATTGTTCAGCCTCAGCAGTAAACCCCTCCAATGTATTGAGGCGTTTATCTTCCTCTTGCTTAATCAGCATCAACCTTTCCAGCCGTTCTGTTTCTTTTCGTTCGTTTTCTTCCCGCAAGAGTTTTTGTTGCAATTCAAATTTCTTCCGTTTTCTGATTGCCATAACTCGAAAGACCCAAAAAACAGCCAAAATACAGGCAATACTTGCAATCCATATCATTTTACGTTCCTAGAATCTAGATAACATACATAATTATATGAAATAAAGAATTGCAAATATATCCCAACAAATAAAAAGACCGTCTGAAATCCAACCGCCGCTGCCCGTACAGGCAGAAGCACCGTTTCAGACGGTCTTTTACTTGTCCTCCGGCTTCCCCATCCGCCGCGACACAATCACGCCCCCGTCCTTCATACTTGCCTGGCTGCTCCAGCGGATTACCCATCAAGAGCCGACTTCGATTGAGCAGGTTCGCCGTTTCCTTCAAGCGCAGGCAAAAACGTTTGAGCCTGATTCCGTTCAGCGGGAACACCTTGAATCTTTACTTGAAATCGTTGAATCCGCCCAAGA
>NZ_CAUIXH010000013.1:0-56294 GCF_962707005.1 Neisseria basseii
TATCGGGTGTCTGGGGAGGATTAAGGGGGTATTTGGGTAGAGTTAGGGAGTGATTGGTGGCGAAAACAGCCGAAAACCTGTGTTAGATTTCGGCTGTCGGAAAGAAAGGAATTTTGCAAAGGTCTCAAACCGACAAAATCATTCCGCCATTGACCGTGTATTTGCGGTTTTAGGGATAGGGTAGCGGGTATTTTTTGCGGGTTAAAGTGAAACAGTGCAGATTGGCGGAACGAAGCCCGCCATTCGGGTTTGCGAACGCCCTGTACGTTGCGGATGTGTATTTGGAATCGGCGGGGAATTTGGATTTGAATTGGTAAAAGCGGTATGGAACGATGAGATTCGGCCCGCCGCATCCTTAAAAACGCATCAGGTTGCGGACATAAATCGGCAGGATGACTGTCATCCTTAAGCGGGAATGCCGTTCTGCCGTTTGTGTTTTTTGCATTAATAAGGATGGTGCGGATTGGTGGAATCGGAGGGATAAAACCCGCCTTACGAAAATGTCCTGCGGATTTATGTTTTTACCGAAACTAAAAATAATCGGCGCAACCCTGCAAGCTGCCGGAAACGGTCTGCCGTTACAACCCGGTTTTGTTTTTGAGGGGGAGTTTGACATGGGGTTTGGCGGGTTTCGGGGCTTCTTTCAAACCGAGTTCGATTTGCTGGGCTTCGCTCAAGAGGTTGCTCCAGTCGCCTTTTTTGTACCACTCGCGCCCGTCCAACTCAATGGGGTGTTGGATGCGCTCGCAGCCGTTGCCGCACTGTAAATCGTCTTCACGGCAATATTTGTCGCACCCCCAGCAGATGCGCTCCGGATTTTTTGGGAATATGGGGAATTTTTTTGCCATGATATGTGCCTCGTTTTTTTATTGGATGAAATTATAGGGGATGCGGCAACGGCAGTTTCGGGTTTATACGGTTTTTACGCGCGGGTGTTAAGGTTTGTGAAATGCCGTATGAGGCGGTTTCGGTAGTTTGATACGGTAAATGCGTCGGGCGTGCGTGGGGGCGTTCGCATTTTTTGGGAGTTGGTGTGAATTGATAGGGCCAATGGAATCGGTGGGCTGAAGCCCACCGATTCCGCCAATCCCCACTATCTCCCGAAAACACCAATCCGCCGTTTTCAGACGGCATTTCGGCTCAATCCAACAACGCATCCACAAACGCGCGCGCGTCAAACGGGCGCAAATCGTCTATGCCTTCGCCTACACCGATGTAGCGGACGGGGACGGGGCGGTCGGAGGCAAGCGCGGCGAGGATGCCGCCTTTTGCCGTGCCGTCTAGCTTGGTAACGATTAAACCGGTCAGCCCCAATGCGTCGTCAAAGGCTTTAACTTGGTTGACGGCGTTTTGCCCGATGTTGGCATCGAGGACGACGATGATTTCGTGCGGCGCGTCGGGCATGGCTTTTTGCAGCACGCGCTTCACTTTTTTGATTTCTTCCATCAAATGAAGCTGCGTGGGCAGGCGGCCGGCGGTGTCGGCAAGCACAATGTCGATGCCGCGCGCTTTGGCGGCTTGGACGGCATCAAAACAAACGGCTGAGGAATCGCCCGTGGTTTGCGAAATCACGGTTACGTTGTTGCGCTCGCCCCAAGCTTGAAGCTGCTCACGCGCGGCGGCACGGAAAGTATCGCCTGCCGCCAGCAATACGGATTTTCCATGCGTTTGGAAATATTTGGCGAGTTTGCCGATAGACGTGGTTTTGCCCGCGCCGTTGATACCTGCAAGCATAATCACGAAAGGCTCTTTGGTTTCGGGCAAGACCAGCGGTTTTTCCAACGGCTTAATCAGGTCGTACAGCGCATCCTTCAGCGCGCCGCGCAATTCGTTGCCGTCTTTGAGGCCTTTGAGGCTGACGCGGTTGCGCACGTCTTTCATCAGGTATTCCGTCGCTTCCATGCCCATATCGCTGGTAATCAACACGGTTTCCAGCTCTTCATACAAATCTTCGTCGATTTGCCCGCCGCCGAACACGCCCGCCAGCGATTTCGCCATTTTGTCGCGCGATTTGGTCAAGCCTTGTTTCAAACGCGCAGCCCAACTGAGCTTGTGTTCTTCAGTTGTCGCAACGGCTTCTTGAACTTGCTCGACAGCCTCGCTGACGGTTTCGGCAACAGCTTCTTTTGCCGCTTCGACTTGTTCCGCTGCTTTTTCAGCCGCTTCCTCTGCTTCAGACGGCATCTCAGTAACGGTTTCCTTTACCTGTTCAACTGCACCGCTGACGGTTTCGGCAACGGCTTCTTTTGCCGCTTTGACTTGTTCCGCTGCTTTTTCTGCAACCTCAGCCGCTTCAGATGGCATCTCGGCAACAGTTTCCTTTACCTGTTCAACCGCACTACTGACGGTTTCAACAGCCGATTCGACCTGGCCTTTGACGCTTTCTGCTAAAGATTCGGCATCTTCTTTAATATTTTCAACTATTTGAGCAACTTCAGATTCTACTTTTGCTGCGGTTTCCTGAATTTGAGCCTCCTCTGGAGCCGGAGTTTCCTGTTTTTTCTTGCGACGGAAGAAGCTGAACATTGAATTTTCCTTTTAATTTTAGAAACTTGAAATAGGGAGTATTGTAGCGTATTTTACGCGGCAAGGTTGTCTGAAAATCCGGGCTGTAAGGTTTCGGCACGTCAAACGTCTAATCATACAAACCGTCCACACAGGAAACATCAAAATGAAACCTCGTACTTTCTTTTCCCTTTGCGCCAAGTTCGGCTGCCTGTTTGCGCTGGGCGCTTGTTCGCCCAAAATCGCCGATGCCGGAGCCGCGACCGTGCCGCACACTTTATCCACTTTAAAAACCGCGGACAACCGCCCCGCCGATGTTTATTTGAAAAAAGACAAACCGACGCTGATTAAATTTTGGGCGAGCTGGTGTCCTTTGTGTTTGTCCGAATTGGGGCAAACCGAAAAATGGGCGCAAGATGCAAAATTCGGTTCCGCCAACCTGATTACCGTCGCCTCCCCCGGCTTTTTGCACGAGAAAAAAGACGGCGACTTCCAAAAATGGTATGCCAGTTTGAACTATCCCAAGCTGCCCGTCGTTACCGACAACGGCGGCACCATCGCCCAAAGCCTGAATATCAGCGTTTACCCCTCGTGGGCGTTAATCGGTAAAGACGGCGACGTGCAGCGCATCGTCAAAGGCAGTATTAACGAAGCGCAGGCGTTAGCGTTAATCAGCGATCCGAATGCCGATTTGGGCAGTTTGAAACATTCGTTCTACAAACCCGACACACAGAAAAAGGATTCAGCAATCATGAATACGCGCACCATCTACCTCGCCGGCGGCTGCTTCTGGGGCTTGGAAGCCTATTTCCAACGCATCGACGGCGTGGTTGACGCGGTATCCGGCTACGCCAACGGCAACACGAAAAATCCGAGCTATGAAGACGTGTCCTACCGACATACGGGCCACGCCGAAACCGTCAAAGTAACCTACGATGCCGACAAACTCAGCCTAGACGACATCCTGCAATATTTCTTCCGCGTCGTTGATCCGACCAGCCTCAACAAACAGGGAAACGACACCGGCACGCAATACCGCAGCGGCGTGTACTACACCGACCCTGCCGAAAAAGCCGTCATCGCCGCCGCACTCAAACGCGAGCAGCAAAAATACCAACTGCCCCTCGTCGTCGAAAACGAGCCGCTGAAAAACTTCTACGATGCTGAAGAATACCATCAGGACTACCTGATTAAAAACCCCAACGGCTACTGCCACATCGACATCCGCAAAGCCGACGAACCGCTGCCGGGCAAAAGCAAAGCCGCTCCGCAAGGCAAAGGCTTCGACGCGGCGACGTATAAAAAACCCAATGATGCCGAACTCAAACGCATCCTAACCGAAGAGCAATACCAAGTTACCCAACACAGCGCGACCGAATACGCCTTCAGCCACGAATACGACCATCTGTTCAAACCCGGCATTTATGTGGACGTTGTCAGCGGCGAACCACTGTTCAGCTCCGCCGACAAATTCGATTCCGGCTGCGGCTGGCCGAGCTTCACCCGCCCGATTAACGCCGCCGCCGTTACCGAACACGACGATTTCACTTACAACATGCGCCGCACCGAAGTACGCAGCCATGCCGCCGATTCGCACTTGGGGCACGTCTTCGCCGACGGCCCGCAAGACAAAGGCGGACTGCGCTACTGCATCAACGGCGCAAGTTTGAAATTCATCCCGCTGGAACAAATGGACGCGGCAGGCTACGGCGCGTTGAAAGGCAAAGTGAAATAATCCTCGTCGCCGCCTAACCCGATAAAATGCCGTCTGAAACCCGAAACGTTTCAGACGGCATTTTTTATCCGATGGGGATTTTGTTCAGACGGCATCGCCACCGTTTTCAATCAGCCCAGCCAACCTTTCCAAAGCAAAAGCGACGGCCTGCGCGCGGACAGATTCGCGGTTGCCGTCAAAACGGCGCATTGCTTCGCAACTTCCGCCCGGAAAGGCAAACCCGAACCAAACCGTGCCGACGGGTTTGCTTTCGCTGCCGCCGCACGGACCGGCGATGCCGGAAATACCGACGGCGTAATCCGCCTGCGCCACGGCTTTCGCGCCGCGCGCCATCTCATAGACGGTTTGGCGGCTGACCGCGCCGTGTTCGAGCAGGGTTTCGGGCAACACGCCCAAGCGGTCTTCTTTGGCTTTGTTGCTGTATGTTACAAAACTCTGGTCGAACCATTGCGAACTGCCTGCAACGCTTGTGAATGCGGCGGCAAGCATTCCGCCCGTGCAGGATTCGGCACAGCTTACGGTTTGACGTTTTTTCGTCAGGTTTCGGGCGATGGTGTGCAACGCGTCCATTTCCCACTCCCCTTTCAGACGGCGTTTAAGAATTGATGATGTGTATGTCGCGTTGCGGGAACGGGATGTTGATATTGACTTTGCGGAGGTTTTCGACCACTTGTTCGTGCAAGTCGCATTGCAGCGTCCAGCGGTCCGACTCGTGTGCCCAGGCCCACAGTGTGATTTCGATGGCATTGTCGCCCAAGGCGGTGATGTAGGCGGCGGCCTGCCGCTCTTCGTTTTGAATGCTCAAGGGGTGTTCGGTGGCAGCTTTCAACACCGCCTCTTTCGCCACTTTCAAATCGCAGTCGTAATCGACGCCGACAACCACTTGGGTGCGGCACAGCGGCAGTGTGGAACGGTTGACGATGCTGTTGCCCATCACCACGCTGTTGGGCAGCACGACTTCTTCGTTGTCGGTCGTCCGCAAAGAAGTCTGCACCATTTTGATTTCCCGGACAAACCCTTCAAAACCGCCGACGCGGATAAAGTCGCCGACTTTGAACGGGCGGAACAGGATAATCAGCGCGCCGGCGGCAAAATTGGACAGTTGGTCTTTCAGGGACAACGCCACCGCCAAACCCGCGCCGCCGATTAAGGCGGTTACGGATGTTGTGGAAACGCCCAATCTGCCCAATGCGGCAATAATCACCAAAATCAATAAGCCGATATTGGCAACATTACACAAAAAACTAATCAGCGTGGCATCGACCTTGGCGCGCGTCATCGCTGCCCTCATCACGGCGACAATGCGTTTCGCCGCCCATTTCCCAATCAGGAAAATAAGCAGCGCGGCGGCAAGGTTCAGCCCGAACGCCCACGCCTTTTCAGCCAGATGCTCCCAGCCGGAAACACTCATCAGGTGTAAAAAATCAAATTGTTTGAAGTCCATTGTTTTTCCTCTCAATCGAACATCCGCCCTGTGCTGCGGAATCGGCACCGGTGTAAAAATGCCGTCTGAAGCCCTGCGGGGCGGCATGCTTGTTTTATTTCAAAACCGTCCTGATCCAACGGGAAACCCATCCGCGCTGGTTCGCATCAATATCGCGCTGCGCGGGGGCGGTAGTGTGCGTCGGGGCTTGGGCGAAGCGGAACACGTCGGGCAGGCGCGTGTTTTTGACGGCGGGGTAAACCCACATTTCGGATGGAACAGCGCGCTGCACTTCGCCGCTTTGCAGCCATTGCACCAGTTTTGCCGCCAACTGCGGCTGTTTCGCGCCCTTCAAGACCGCCGCGCCTTCGACCTGACGGAATACGCCGCCTTTCAAAAACAGGTTGCCCGTCGGCGGCTCGCTGTATTTGCCTTTGGAAAAATACACTTCCGCCGCCGTGCTGGCGGCATAGCCGACCACCAGCGGATACGCGCCGCCGTTGTGCGAAAAGTCGGTGTAATACGCCTCGCTCCAGCCTTTGGCAACCTTCACGCCGTTCTGCCGCATCTGTGCCCACCATTTGAACGCGCCTTCTTCGCCCATCCCGCTGATGTTCGCCATCAGGAAGCCCAGCCCGGGGGAAGACGTGGCGGGGGACGGTACGACCAATAGGTTTTTATATTCGGGGCGGGTCAAATCCTGCAGGGTTTGCGGCAGGGGCAGCTTTTTGCCTTCAAACCATTTTTTGTCGTAATTGATGGACACATAGCCGTAATCGACCGCCAAAGCCGAAGGCAGCCCGACCGCGACGGGGGCGGATCCGGGTTGCGCCGCCGCCAAAATACCCATTTCCCGCGCCTTGCCGATATTGGCGTTGTCCAAGCCGTACACCGCGTCGGCGATCGGGTTGGCGCGGCTCAAAATCAGCTTGTTGAGCATTTCGTTCGCGCCGCCCGCCTGAATAATCGACACCTTCGCATCGTTTGCCCGCTCGAAGCGAGCAATCAGCCCTTTGGGCAGGCTGAACGACTTATGCACCGCCAGCCTGACTTCCGTCTGCGCCTGCAGGTATGCCGAAACCGCCAGCAGCGGCAGCAGCCAAATTTTCCGTTTCATTCCGAGTCCTCCTCTATTCGCTGTAAAATAACATTCTAACAAATTTTCACGGTTCAAAATGCAAGAAAACCCGACCGTGTGGCTGTTCGACCTCGACAACACGCTGCACGATGCCGACGCAGGCATCTTCACACTCATCAACCGCGCTATGACACGCTATATGGCACGCCGCCTCAAACTCTCTGAATCCGCCGCGTCCGACCTGCGTCAAGACTATTGGCACCGCTACGGCGCAACGCTCGCCGGACTGCAAATCCACCATCCCGAAATCGACATCGCCGAATTTTTGCGCGAAAGCCATCCGATCGATGCAATCCTGACCAGGCTGCACGGCATGGCGGATACGGAAAACACCCTATGCCGTCTGAACGGGCGCAAGGCGGTTTTTTCCAACGGCCCGTCGTTTTACGTCCGTGCCGTTGTCGGCGCACTCGGTTTGGAAAACCGTTTCGACGCACTGTTCGGCACGGATGATTTCGGGCTGCTCTACAAACCTAATCCGCAAGCCTACCTCAACGTCTGCCGCCTGCTGGACGTACCGCCCGAACGCTGCGTGATGGTAGACGACAGCGCGGACAACCTGTATCAGGCAAAGGCGCTGGGCATGAAGACTGTCTGGTTCGGTGCAAAATCCCACGCGCTGCCCTTTATCGACACCTCCGTAAGCGATATGGCGCAACTGGCTCGGTATGCAGAAACTTTGTCAGAACACCGCCAAAATCATTACAATACCCTCACAACCCCCGAAAATACGAAAGAATGTTATGCGTAAAACCTTCCTCTTCCTGACCACCGCCGCCGCCCTTTTGTCGGGCTGCGCGTGGGAAACTTATCAAGACGGCAACGGCAAAACCGCCGTCCGTCAAAAATATCCCGCCGGTACACCCGTTTATTACCAAGACGGCAGCTACTCGAAAAATATGAACTACAACCAATACCGCCCCGAACGCCATGCCGTGTTGCCCGACCAAACCGACGGTTCCGAACAAGGCGTACGCGGACAGAACTGGCAAAAGCCCAAATTTCAAAACCGATAAATCCCCTCCATGCCGTCTGAAGCTGCTTCAGACGGCATTGCACAGGAAAACGCTATGTCGCACAACACTTTAAACATCGTCATCCTCGCCGCAGGCAAAGGCACGCGTATGTATTCGCAAAAGCCCAAGGTTTTGCACGAAATCGGCGGCGAAACAATGCTCGGGCGCGTGATCGGCACCGCCGCTGCACTGAATCCGCAAAACATCTGCGTCGTCGTCGGCCACGGCAAAGAGCAAGTTTTAAATACTGTCAAACGCGATGTCGTCTGGGTCGAACAAACCGAACAGCTCGGCACCGGCCACGCCGTCAAAACCGCCCTACCCCACCTTTCCGCCGAAGGCCGCACGCTGGTGTTGTACGGCGACGTTCCCCTAATTGACGCAGCCACCCTCGAAACCCTGCTCGAAGCCGCAGGTGACGAAGTCGGCCTGTTGACCGACGTGCCCGCCGACCCGACAGGCTTGGGCCGCATCATCCGCGACAGCAACGGAAGCGTAACCGCCATCGTCGAAGAAAAAGACGCTGACGCCGCCCAAAAAGCCGTGAAAGAAACCAACACCGGCATCCTCGTCCTGCCCAACGCCAAACTGGAAAAATGGCTGAACAGCCTTTCCAGCAACAATGCCCAAGGCGAATATTATCTGACCGACCTCATCGCAAAAGCCGTTGCCGACGGTATTAAAGTTCATCCCGTCCAAGTGCGCGCCTCCTACCTCGCCGCCGGCGTGAACAACAAACTCCAGCTCGCCGAACTCGAACGCATCTTCCAAACCGAACAGGCGCAAGAATTGCTCAAAGCAGGCGTTACCCTGCGCGATCCGGCGCGTTTCGATTTACGAGGCCGTCTGAAACACGGACAGGATGTCGTAATTGATGTGAACTGTATCTTTGAAGGCGAAATCGAGCTCGGCGACAACGTCGAAATCGGCGCAAACTGCGTCATCAAAAACGCCAAAATCGGTGCAAACAGCAAAATCGCCCCCTTCTCCCAGCTCGAAGACTGCGAAGTCGGCGAAAACAACCGGATCGGTCCATACGCCCGTTTGCGTCCGCAAGCCCGCCTTTCAGACGACGTACACGTCGGCAACTTCGTCGAAATCAAAAACGCCGCCATCGGCAAAGGCACCAAAGCCAACCACCTCACCTACATAGGCGACGCCGAAGTCGGCAGCAAAACCAACTTCGGCGCAGGCACGATTATTGCCAACTACGACGGCGTGCACAAACACAAAACCGTCATCGGCGACGAAGTGCGCATCGGTTCAAACTGCGTACTGGTTGCCCCTGTAACACTGGGCAACAAAGTAACCACAGGCGCAGGCAGCGCGATTACCCGCAATGTCGAAGACGGCAAACTCGCCCTCGCCCGCCCCCGCCAAACCGTCATCGAAGGCTGGATGCGGCCTGAAAAAGACAAGCGATAAAGCTATGCCGTCTGAAGCCGGTTTCAGGTTTCAGACGGCATCCCAAAAACAAACAGATTCTATTCATTAAGCTAATTATGCTTATTCCTCAATCACAGTCTCCACCACCGAATGAATACTTTTAGGCAATTGCAAAAAAGCATTCCAAGCAATTAAAGCAGTTTTAAAAGTATGCAGCGAACAGCTTAATACTGGATAACCATCTTCTTCATCAAATTCATTGTGGTAAAAAATGACCTTATCATGATGAAATTCTAGGCAAAATTGTTGACCACCGCCATCATCATAAATTTCATTTGGATTATTTTCTATTAATTCTATAATCTTGAAATGCTCATCAATCGTGGATCGATAGTAAATATCGCTCATTAAGGTAGACGTAATGTAATCATATATTCCTACATAATAATCAACCCTATTATCATAGTCATCCAGAATGATACACATTCTAAATGTATCTCCTGATGGAAATTTATCACAAAAGCACTTAATTCTTTTCATCATTAATCTCCTAATTTTTCATAAATATTACTATTCATAAATGGGATATGCTGTTCTATTAGGTTCGGTAAATCCTTCTATTTTAATACCCGATTTACTTGTACCCTGCCATTTATTATCCTTAAGCATTATTCTACTTTCCCAAGCCGAAGTAACTTCTCCGATAAGGACGGCAAACTATGTCATTACCCCCTTGCCCTCAATGCGCCTCCGAATACACCTATGAAGACGGCGGACAATACATCTGCCCCGAATGCGCCCACGAATGGAATAAAACCGAATCCGCCGCAGCCGAAGCCGCCGAAGAAGTGCGCGATGCCAACGGCGCGGTGCTGCAAAACGGCGATACCGTCATCCTCATTAAAGATCTCAAGGTAAAAGGCAGCTCGATGGTGATCAAACAAGGTACGAAGGTCAAAGGCATACGCCTGCAGGAAGGCGATCACAACATCGGCTGTAAAATCGACGGCAGCGCGATGAATTTATAGTGGATTAAATTTAAACCAGTACGGCGTTGCCTCGCCTTGCCGTACTATTTGTACTGTCTGCGGCTTCGTCGCCTTGTCCTGATTTAAATTTAATCCACTATAAAATCCGAATTCGTCAAAAAAGCCTGACCGCCCAAACAGTAAAATGCCGTCTGAACCCCTTATCGGATTCAGACGGCGTTTTTTATATGGCGGATTTATACGCCCAACAGCCCTTGTCCCAAGAAGCCGCCTTTTTCCACGCCGGGCAAGACGAAGAAATAGCCGCCGCCGAAGGGGCTGATGTATTCTTCCAGCGGTTCGCCGTTGAGGAGGTTTTGCACGAAGATGAATCCGTCGGCAAGGTTTGCCTGATAGCAGACGAACACCAGCCCGACATCAAGCTGTCCGCTTGAGGCGAGTCCGCGCGAATAGCTGTAGGCGCGGCGGAAGAGGCGGTGTTTTTTGAGGAATTCGGGATCGCGCGGATTCGCCAGGCGTATATGGCTGTCTTTGGGCGTGGTATTCCCCTCGGGGTCTTTGGCAAAATCCGGTTGGTCGGCTTCTTTTTTGCCGTCCATCGGCGCGCCGCTGTATTTGCGCCGCCCGAAAATGTCGGTTTGCTCTTGAAGCGGCGTCCTGTCCCAAAACTCGACAAAGTGGCGGATAAGGCGGACTGCCTGATAGCTGCCGTTTTTCGCCCACTCCGGTTCGTCGAGGCTGTTGGCGGCCACACCCGTCCACAAAACCTCGTCGGCGGTTTTGGGGTCGGAAACTTTGGGGTTGCCCGTGCCGTCGCGGAAGCCCAACAGGTTGCGCGCCGCCATCGCGCCGGGTTCGGATTTGGGCTGCCACCCGTCGATACTCCAGCGGATAACGGCGGTTTGGGCGGTGTGTTTGATGATGTCGCGCAGGGCGGCTTGGCAGGTTTCGGGGGTAAAGGAGCAGATTTGCAGGCTCAAATCGCCGTCGCACCAGCTTTTTTGCAGCTTGTCGTTGGGGAAGTCGCGCATTTCCTGCAAATGAACCGGTTTTTTGTCTTTGAGTCCGAACCGGCCGTCAAACAGGCTGCTGCCCACCCCCACGGTAACGGTCAATCCGTCCGGGTTGAAGGCTTTGCCCAAAATGCCGCTTCCGGCGGGCGGAAGTTTGTCGTCGCCGTCTTGGTATTCGCCGCCTTGGGTGAGAAACTCGATGCGGGCGGTCAGTGTGCGGAACAGGTTTTCCAGCTGCTTGGCACTTTGCGCGGTTACGTCGAAGGCGCACATGATGGAAAACGCCTGTTGCGGCGTAACGATGCCTGCCTGATGTTCGCCGTAGCAGGGATAGGCTTGGGGCGAGTGTTGGCTTTCGGAGATGCGTTCGGCGGTTTCGCCCTGTTTTTTGCCGCCGAACCAGCCGCTGATTGCGCCGACTGCTCCGGCGGCAAGGGCGGTTTTAAAGAGGGTGCGCCTGGTCGGTTGTGTCGGGTTGTTCGTACTCATGTTTTATCCTTTGTTTAAACTCGATATCCGATACGGCGGAACGTAGGGAACGGAAACCTCCGCCTTTTTCAATACCTTTCCGGTTTTGCAGATAAAATTTCAGACGGCATCTGTCGCCAAATGCCGTCTGAACGCTTAAGGCTTATTTCAAACCGAGTATGCCGCGAAGTTGGGCAAGGTCTTCGGCAAGCGCGTTAACGGGGGCTTGTAACGCTTTGCGGTCGGCCTCGCTCAGCTTGTCGTAGGTTTCAAAACCGTCTTTGGTGCGGTATTTCGCCAGAATTTCGTTGACCTGTTTGAAGTTGGTGTCGGTTTTTTCCAACAAGGCTTTGTTTTTGGCCTCAATCAGCGGACGGAACAAATCGACGATTTTTTTAGATCCGTCCACATTGGCTTGGAAGTCGCTCAAATCGGTGTGGCTGTAACGGTCTTCTTCGCCGCTGATTTTACTGCCCGCCACTTCTTCAATCAGTTCGGATGCACCGCCGACCACCTTGCCCGGAGGGAATGCCAATGCGTCGATTTCTTTTTGCAGGGCTTCGACATCGGTCATCAGTTTGGCTGCGGTTTCCTTCACGCCGGACACGTCTTTTTCCACCCAAAGAGCGTGTTCGATACGGTGGAAGCCGGTAAATCCGGCATCTTTCGCGCCGTCTTTGAAGTCGTCTTCACGCGCATCGATGACGGGGTCGAGTTCGCTGAAAAGCTCGGCAATCGGTTCGATGCGTTCATAGTGGACGCGGGTGGCGGCAAACAGGGATTTCGCCTTTTCAATGTCGCCTGCTTTGACGGCTTCGGTAAAGGTTTTGGTTTTCGCCACCAGCTCTTTAACCTCGCCTTGAACGTAGGCTTTATAGTCGGCGAGCGGTTGGGACAGTTTTTCCAAATCCGCTTCATTGGCGGTGTCCTTAAAGCCGCTGTCGGTTACCACCAGCTTGCCGCGCGGATTGGTCAAAAGGCCGCAAGTCATTTCGTATTCGCCCGGCAGCAGGGTTACGGTCATTTTGTCGGAAAGTCCGGGGGCGATGTTTTCGCGCTCGTCCACCACCATCACGCCTTTCAGGATTTCCCATTCGAGCTTGCGGCCGCTGTTGTTTTTAATATTGAACACGACCTGTCCGCTCGGTACGGTCAGATTCATCGGTTCGCAAGCGTTGTCGTTTACGGCGATACTGACCGAACCACCTTCGTTGGCGGATTGGGCTTCACCGGACGCGGCCGGCGCGGCTTTCTCCGCTTCCGGCGGCTGGCAAGCAGTCAAACCTAAGGCAAGCATCACGGACAATGCGGTCAAATTGAGTTTTCTCATTTCAGCTCCTCTTTACGGGTTAAAGTTTCAGACGGCCTACTGCCGCGTAAAAACCAAGTCATAACGGGAATAAGATACAGCAGCCAAACCAAGGCCTCGCCCTGCGTCGGATGGTCGGTATAGCCGAAAAATCCGCCGAGCAGTACACCTAACGGACTGTCTTCGTGCAAATATTTTGATGAGTCGAACACAATGTCCTGAAGCGCGTTCCAAATACCTGCCTCATGCAGCGCACGCAGCGAACCAGCAAGCAGGCCGGCGGCAACGACAATCAGAAACACCCCCGTCCAACGGAAAAACTTCGCCAGATTCAGGCGCATCCCGCCCTGATAAATCAACGCGCCAATCACGGCGGCAGCCAAAACCCCCGCTACCGCGCCGGCCGGCATCTGCCAAGTCGGGCTCTGTTTGAATACGGCAAGCAGGAAAAAAACGCTCTCCAAACCTTCGCGCGCCACAGCAAGAAACGCCATACCAACCAAGGCCCATCCTTGACCGCTACCACGGTTCAAAGCCGCCTGCACGGAGTCCTGAAGCTGCTGCTTCATCGAACGCGCCGCCTTTTTCATCCATAAAATCATATAAGTCAGCATTGCGACGGCAACCAAACCGATAATGCCGACGACAAACTCCTGCTGCTTCTGAGGAATTTCGCCTGTTGCCGAATGGATGCCGTACCCCACCCCAAAACACATCAAAGAAGCAAGGACGACCCCGAACCAAACCTTAGGCATCAGTTTGGAATGTCCGGACTGTTTCAAAAAACCCGCAACGATACCGACAATCAGCGCGGCTTCAATGCCCTCGCGCAACATAATTAAAAAAGCGACCAACATAAACACAAACGAACAAGGATGATGAATAATATATTATCGGAATATTTTTATTGTCTGTAAATACAAATGCAAGCTATTTTTATCTAAAGCATCATGCAGCGGAAAGTTCCGCAGGCTGCGGCCGCGCCCTGTGTTAAAATCCCACCCCTCCCGGGCTGCCGCAACGCCGCCCGAAACCATCTTTCTTATTACTGTCGGCAACATTGTCCATTATGAAAAAACACCTGTTCCGCGCCGCCCTGTACGGCATCGCCGCCGCCATCCTCGCCGCCTGCCAAAGCAGGAGCATCCAAACCTTTCCGCAACCCGACACATCCGTCATCAACGGCCCGGACCGGCCGGCCGGCATCCCCGACCCCGCCGGAACGACGGTTTCCGGCGGCGGGGCCGTCTATACCGTTGTGCCGCACCTGTCCCTGCCCCACTGGGCGGCGCAGGATTTTGCCAAAAGCCTGCAATCCTTCCGCCTCGGCTGCGCCAATTTGAAAAACCGCCAAGGCTGGCAGGATGTGTGCGCCCAAGCCTTTCAAACCCCCGTGCATTCCTTTCAGGCAAAGCAGTTTTTTGAACGCTATTTCACGCCGTGGCAGGTTGCAGGCAACGGAAGCCTTGCCGGTACGGTTACCGGCTATTACGAGCCGGTGCTGAAGGGCGACGACAGGCGGACGGAACAGGCCCGCTTCCCGATTTACGGTATTCCCGATGATTTTATCTCCGTCCCCCTGCCTGCCGGTTTGCGGAGCGGAAAAGCCCTTGTCCGCATCAGACAGACGGGAAAAAACAGCGGCACAATCGACAATACCGGCGGCACACATACCGCCGACCTCTCCCAATTCCCCATCACCGCGCGCACAACGGCAATCAAGGGCAGGTTTGAAGGAAGCCGCTTCCTTCCTTACCACACGCGAAACCAAATCAACGGCGGTGCGCTTAACGGCAAAGCCCCCATTCTCGGCTACGCCGAAGACCCCGTCGAACTCTTTTTTATGCACATCCAAGGCTCCGGCCGTCTGAAAACCCCGTCCGGCAAATACATCCGCATCGGCTATGCCGACAAAAACGAGCATCCGTATGTTTCCATCGGACGCTATATGGCAGACAAAGGCTACCTCAAGCTCGGGCAGACCTCGATGCAGGGCATCAAAGCCTATATGCGGCAAAATCCGCAACGCCTCGCCGAAGTTTTGGGGCAAAACCCCAGCTATGTCTTTTTCCGCGAGCTTGCAGGAAGCAGCAATGACGGCCCCGTCGGCGCACTGGGCACTCCGCTGATGGGGGAATATGCCGGCGCAGTAGACCGGCACTACATTACCTTGGGCGCGCCCTTATTTGTCGCCACCGCCCACCCGGTTACCCGTAAAGCACTCAACCGCCTGATTATGGCGCAGGATACCGGCAGCGCGATTAAAGGCGCGGTGCGCGTGGATTATTTTTGGGGCTACGGCGACGAAGCAGGGGAAACGGCAGGTAAAATGAAAGAACCGGGTTACGTCTGGCAGCTCCTGCCCAACGGCATGAAACCCGAATACCGGCCGTAAACCGGCAAAACAATGCCGTCTGAAGCCCATCACGGCCAATCGGGCGCATTAAGGCGAAGTTTTGCGATACCGCAGGCACAAGCCGACTGGACAAAATGCCTTTTTTCTTATTTGACGGAATTATAGTGGATTAACAAAAATCAGGATAAGGCGACGAAGCCTCAGACAGTACAAATAGTACGGAACCGATTCACTTGGTGCTTCAGCACCTTAGAGAATCGTTCTCTTTGAGCTAAGGCGAGGCAACGCTGTACTGGTTTTTGTTAATCCACTATAATTTCCGCCCGAACGGAAATACCCCCTTGCAAACGGTCGGAATCGGACGGGTATTCAAACGCGTCCGAACAAAAAAAAGGCGGACATTCCCGCCCGCCCATACCGGTACGGAAACCACACATCTGATTCGGACGGCGGCATCCTCCCGGTTGTCCTCTGCTAAAGCAACAATGCCGAGGGTCTGCCGTTGCATTTGATTTCTTTTTCCAATTCGTCGAACTCGGCTTCAAACTGCTGTTTTAATTGCTTGAGTGCCGCCTGATGCTGCTGATACGTTTGGTTTGACGGCAACGCCTTTCGTGCGTCGAGGTATGCCTGTATCGTTTGTCCGCACTTTTTCTGATGGGCGATGATTTTGTCCTTCATCGCCGCATCGGTTTTCACATACTGCCTGCGTTCAACATACAGCTCTTTCCCGTCGTCGGAAAGTTTGATCGGGATTTCCCCTATCCCTGTGTTTATCGAAAGCGCGCCGTCTTTTTCAGACAAAAGCAAAGACTCTTCCTCGCCTGTAACCACGTGGATTTTATTAAGGAAGTAATTGCCTTTTTCTTTTTTGATGGCAATCATACCCTCTTTTTGGTCCGACTTTTCGCGCCAATAACCCTCGTAACCGCCGGCATCCTTACCGCAGCCCGCCAACACCGCCGCCACGCCGACGGCCAAAAGCATTTGTTTCATTTCCATACTCCGTTAACATTAAGACCGGGTGAGTATATTGTTTTTTTTTTTCAACTTGTCAATATTGATTTGCAAAAACTATAAACCGACGGCAGGTAATGCCGTCTGAACACCCATCCCAGATAAACAGGGAAATCCCTCCTTTTTTGAGCAAGCCCAAGCCTTCAGACGGCATTTTGCTGTTTTCCGACACTAGGCGGTTTATAATCCGAAGCGGAAGGTGCGGCACGGGAGCCGTCCGCATCTGTTTTTTTTCAACCGGATACTAAGGAACAGTTATGTGCGGTATCGTCGGCGCCATCCGCGCCCATCACAACGTCGTCGATTTTCTGACCGACGGCCTCAAACGCCTCGAATACCGGGGTTATGATTCATCAGGTATTGCCGTCAACACCGACGGCAAAATCAAACGCGTGCGACGTGTCGGCCGGGTTCAGTTGATGGAGGACGCGGCCCGTGAAAAAGGAATAGCAGGCAGCATCGGCATCGGACATACGCGTTGGGCGACACACGGCGGCGTTACCGAGCCGAACGCTCACCCGCACATCAGCGGCGGTATGATTGCCGTCGTACACAACGGCATCATCGAAAACTTTGAAAGCGAACGCGAACGTTTGGAAGGTTTGGGAT
Source organism: Neisseria basseii (assembly GCF_962707005.1). Taxonomy (NCBI): domain Bacteria; kingdom Pseudomonadati; phylum Pseudomonadota; class Betaproteobacteria; order Neisseriales; family Neisseriaceae; genus Neisseria; species Neisseria basseii. The sequence goes on from NZ_CAUIXH010000013.1 coordinate 16,965, forward strand.
ACCGGTTTGAATCTCAAACAGATACCGAGGTCATCGCACACAGCATCAATCACGAATACGCGCAAAACGGCGGCAGGCTGTTTGAAGCCGTGCAATCCGCATCCGCCCGTTTCCACGGCGCATATGCGATTGCCGTCATGGCTCAGGACAACCCGGGCGAGATGGTGGTGGCGCGTATGGGCTGCCCGCTTTTGGTCGCTTTGGGAGATGATGAAACCTTTATCGCTTCGGACTTATCCGCCGTCATCGCCTTTACGCGCCGCGTGGCGTACCTCGAAGACGGCGACATCGCACTACTGGCTTCAGACGGCATCAAAAGGCTGACCGATAAAAACGGCCTGCCCGCCGAACGCAAAGTCAAGGTATCCGAACTCTCCCTTGCTTCTTTGGAACTAGGCCCGTACAGCCACTTTATGCAAAAGGAAATCCACGAGCAACCCCGCGCGATTGCGGACACGGCGGAGGTTTTCCTCGACGGCGGCTTCATCCCCGAAAACTTCGGCAAAGACGCCAAAAGCGTATTTGAAAGCATCCGCAGCGTCAAAATCCTTGCCTGCGGCACTTCCTATTACGCCGCACTGACCGCCAAATATTGGTTGGAATCTATCGCCAAAATCCCGGCCGACGTCGAAATCGCCAGCGAATACCGGTACCGCAGCGTGATTGCCGATCCTGACCAACTGGTCATTACCATTTCCCAATCCGGCGAAACGCTGGACACGATGGAAGCTTTGAAATACGCCAAATCCTTGGGACACCGCCACAGCCTCTCCATCTGCAACGTGATGGAATCCGCCCTGCCGCGCGAAAGCAGCCTCGTGCTTTATACCCGTGCCGGTGCGGAAATCGGCGTCGCCTCGACCAAAGCATTTACCACGCAACTGGTTGCACTGTTCGGTTTGGCGGTAACGCTGGCGAAGGTACGCGGCTTGGTTTCCGAAGAAGACGAGGCGCGTTACACCGAAGAACTCCGACAGCTTCCCGGCAGCGTGCAGCACGCTTTGAACCTCGAACCGCAAATCGCCGCTTGGGCGCAACAGTTTGCCAAGAAAACCAGCGCGCTGTTTTTAGGGCGCGGCATCCATTACCCGATTGCCCTCGAAGGCGCGTTGAAGCTGAAGGAAATCACCTACATCCACGCCGAAGCCTATCCTGCCGGCGAGCTGAAGCACGGGCCGCTCGCATTGGTAGACGAAAACATGCCCGTCGTCGTCATCGCGCCTAACGACAGCCTGTTGGACAAAGTCAAAGCCAATATGCAGGAAGTCGGCGCACGCGGCGGCGAACTTTTCGTCTTTGCCGACCTCGACAGCAATTTTAATGCCACCGAAGGCGTGCACGTCATCCGTGCGCCGCGCCACGTCGGCGAATTGTCCCCCGTCGTGCATACCGTCCCCGTGCAGCTCCTCGCCTACCACACCGCCCTCGCACGCGGCACGGATGTGGACAAGCCGCGCAATCTGGCGAAATCCGTAACCGTCGAATAACGCCCGCCGTTTTGCAAAAATGCCGTCTGAAGCCCGATTTTTCAGGCTTCAGACGGCATTTTCCCGTTTGATTTGCGGTATAATCCGCCTTTACCCATTGTTTGCAAAGCACAATATGACACGCAAAATCTTAGTTACCTCCGCCCTGCCCTATGCCAACGGCAGCATCCACCTCGGCCACATGGTCGAACACATCCAAACCGACGTTTGGGTGCGCTTCCAAAAACTGCGCGGCCACGAATGCCACTACTGCTGTGCTGACGATACCCATGGCACGCCCGTGATGCTTGCCGCGCAAAAACAAGGCATCGCGCCTGAAGACATGATTGCCAAAGTACGCGAAGAGCACCTCGCCGACTTCACCGGCTTTTTCATCGGCTACGACAATTATTACAGCACCCATTCCCCTGAAAACAAACAGTTTTCTCAAGATATTTACCGCGCGCTGAAAGCCAACGGCAAAATCGAAAGCCGTGTCATCGAGCAGCTTTTCGACCCCGAAAAACAAATGTTCCTGCCCGACCGCTTCGTCAAAGGCGAATGCCCGAAATGCCACGCCCAAGACCAATACGGCGACAACTGCGAAGTCTGCGGCACGACCTACTCCCCGACCGAACTGATCAACCCGTATTCCGCCGTTTCCGGCGCGAAACCAGAATTACGCGAATCCGAACACTTCTTCTTCAAACTGGGCGAATGCGCCGACTTCCTCAAAGCATGGACTTCCGGCAACAACCCGCACGACGGCAAGCCCCATCTGCAACCTGAAGCCCTCAACAAAATGAAAGAGTGGCTGGGAGAAGGCGAAGAAACCACCCTGTCCGACTGGGACATTTCCCGCGACGCGCCGTATTTCGGTTTTGAAATCCCTGACGCGCCAGGCAAATACTTCTACGTCTGGCTGGACGCGCCCGTCGGCTACATGGCGTCGTTTAAAAACCTGTGCGACCGCATCGGTATCGATTTTGACGAATACTTCAAAGCCGACAGCCAAACCGAGATGTACCACTTCATCGGCAAAGATATTCTCTATTTCCACGCCCTGTTCTGGCCCGCCATGCTGCATTTCTCCGGCCACCGCGCCCCGACCGGCGTGTACGCACACGGCTTTTTGACCGTGGACGGACAAAAAATGTCCAAATCGCGCGGCACGTTCATCACAGCCAAATCCTATTTGGAACAAGGCCTGAACCCTGAGTGGATGCGCTACTACATCGCCGCCAAGCTCAACAGCAAAATCGAAGACATCGATTTAAACCTGCAAGACTTTATCAGCCGCGTCAACAGCGACCTCGTCGGCAAATACGTCAACATCGCCGCCCGCGCCTCAGGTTTCATCGCCAAACGCTTTGAAGGCCGTCTGAAAGACGTTTCAGGCAGCGCATTGCTGGCAAAACTCGCCGCCGAAAGCGACACCATCGCCGAGCAATACGAAAACCGCGAATACGCCCGCGCCCTGCGCGACATCATGGCATTGGCGGACATTGTCAACGAATACGTTGATGCCAACAAACCTTGGGAACTCGCCAAACAAGAAGGCCAAGACGAACGCCTGCACGAAGTATGCAGCGAGCTCATCAACGCCTTTACCATGTTGACCGCCTACCTCGCTCCCGTATTGCCGAAAGTGGCCGAAAACGCCGCCAAATTCCTGAATTTGGAAGCCATCACTTGGGCAAATACACGCGAAACCTTGGGCGAACACGCCATCAACAAATACGAACATCTCATGCAACGAGTGGAGCAAAAACAAGTGGACGATTTGATCGAAGCCAACAAACAAAGCATCGCCGCCGCCGCGCCAGCCGCCGAAGAGAGCAAATACGAAAAAGTCGCCGAACAGGCAAGCTTTGACGACTTTATGAAAATCGACATGCGCGTCGCCAAAGTATTGAACTGCGAAGCCGTCGAAGGCAGCACCAAACTCTTAAAATTCGACCTCGATTTCGGTTTTGAAAAACGCATCATCTTCTCCGGCATCGCCGCGTCTTACCCAAATCCTGCCGAATTGAACGGCCGCATGGTCATCGCCGTCGCCAACTTTGCCCCGCGCAAAATGGCGAAATTCGGCGTATCCGAAGGTATGATTTTGAGTGCCGCCACGGCAGAAGGCAAACTGAGGCTCTTGGATGTGGATGCGGGCGCGCAGCCGGGCGACAAAGTCGGCTAGGCAGAAATCTCAAACAATGCCGTCTGAACCCTTGAGGCCTTCAGACGGCATTGTTTTTCGTTATCCCGACAAAGCTCAAACCACTCGGTTTTGCGCCTCGCCTTTCACAAAGGCGTGAATGTTCGCCAACAATATTTCAAACAACCTATCCAAAGCCTCGCGGCTCGCCCACGCGGTATGCGGCGTAACAATCAGATTGGGTAATCGTGCATTCAGCAAGGGATTGCCGCCCCTCGGCGGCTCATTCGTCAAAACATCGACACCCGCCCCGCCGATCTGCCCGTATTTGAGTGCGGCAAGCAGCGCGTTTTCATCCACCAGCCCGCCGCGTCCGCAATTAATCAAAACCGCACCGGGCTTCATCTGCCGCAATTCGTTTTCGCCTATCATATTTTCAGTTTGGGCGTTTAGCGGACAGTGCAGCGACAACACGTCGGCAGCCTGTACCGCATCTTCAAAGGAAACATAGCCTTCGCGCACGTCGGGCGCGTGTTTGTGTTCGGCAAACACCACCCCCATACCGAATGCCTGCGCGTATCGGGCAAGCGTCCGCCCGATATTGCCGCGTCCGAAAACCGCCAGCGTTTTGCCGTTCAAATCCCGAATCGGCGCGCCGTAATGGCAGAAAAACGGCGACTTCTCCCATAATCCTGCCGCAACATCACGCTGATAGGCGGGCAAATTCCGCATCAAGGCAATCATCAGCATAAAGGCGTGTTCCGCAACCGATTCGTTTCCGTATGCGCGGACATTGCATACGGCAATGCCTGCTGCCTTCGCAGCCTCAATATCGACATTGTTCACGCCGGTCGCGCTGACGGCAATCAATTCAAGCTGCGGCGTGTTTGCAATAATATCCTCTGAAATCATCACTTTGTTAGTAATGACAATATGTGCGTCGCGCACCCGTTCTGCCGTTTCATCCGCACCTGTCGTACCGTAAACCGCAAGCTCGTGCGGAAAATCAAAATGAAAAACCCGACCGGGCAAAGTATCCGCATCCAATACGACTATCTTTTTATGATTCATAATTTCTATCCTTATTTAAAAAACGATTTATTTACACTAACAGCGAATAGCAAATTTAAACCGCACAGCCTTATGATAATCTTTATCATCCCTCCGTCAATGTCCAATCCGAGAGAGGATGATGCTTAAGGGCATCGCCTTCGGCGGAGATTTGTGCGCCTTTGGCTTCGATGTTGCCTTCGGTGGCACGGATGCTGAGATGGCGGCCGGCTGTCAGCGAGCTGCCGACGGCTTCGGCGCTGCTGCCATCCTGCACCTGCGTGCTGCGGCTGCGGGCACAATCAGAGCCGAACCGAAACCGAGCAGCAGGCTGAAAGCCAGCGTGCCCAAATGCAAACGACAGCCTGAATGGGGTTTCGGGCTGCCTTTAATCTGCATTATGGAATCATGATTAGCCATACGGGTTTTCTGTTTTTTGCTTTTCTTCTTTAAACCATTGTTCAAAAATATTACCCGGTGTTAAATCATCTCTATGCGAGAAAAATTTTTCATATGAATAATTAGCGGATGCTTTCTGATTTACATTGTCATATATGAGTTTCAACTGAGTTGGAATTTCCTGATGATTCTCGGCAAAGACAGAGCATAGTTCCGAATAATCTTCCATTCCAAGATTAAGAAACTGCCATTGAATCTCTTTTGTATTAAAAGACTCCTTTCTCATAATTTTATTATCCACTTTAAAAAAAGCATCAAAAGACAATACGTTTCTTTCCCTTGCACCATATATATAGACAGCGGTAACCCCCTCTCCTGAAAATTCAAGTGCCAAGCTAAGCATACGTTTTTGTATTTCTGATATCTTATCTTCAAATTTCATTTTTACTTTCCTGTGTTGTAAATCTTTTCAACTTTTTTAATGCCATCAATTTCATATTGAATAACAAAATGATCTGGCCTTAAACTATTTCCCTTGTATTGTATATCGACATTTACCGTTACGCGTTTCTTTTCCATTAATGCATTTGCCCATTCATTTTCTAGAATTTTATAATTGCTTAAATTAACTCCGCTAAGCTGGGATACCAGATTATCCAACTTTGGAGCCCCGCCAAATCTATCTCCCGCTATACTGACGGGCAGTATAGGCGTATCGGGGGCGGTCGCGCTGGTCGAACCCCTAATCAACACCGTCGTTTTCTATTTCCATGAAAAAGTCTGGAACCGTTACGAAAAAAACAAAACGGCCAAACAACAACCGCTGTTCCCATTGCACCGGTGCGGCTGACGTTTGAGCGGCATTTGATTTCCCTGCCCTGTATGTTACCCTTGTTTCTTTTAACAGATACGCGAAAGGACAAATATGGGTGACCTGATTATTGAAGATTTGCAGGAAGGCTTCGGAAAAGAAGCAGTTAAAGGCAAAGAGATTACCGTGCATTACACGGGTTGGCTGGAAGACGGCACGAAATTCGACTCCAGCCTCGACCGCCGCCAGCCGCTGACCATCACGCTCGGTGTCGGACAAGTTATCAAAGGTTGGGACGAAGGCTTCGGCGGAATGAAGGAAGGCGGCAAACGCAAGCTGACCATCCCTTCGGAAATGGGCTACGGCGCACGCGGCGCGGGCGGCGTGATTCCCCCGCACGCCACTTTGATATTTGAAGTCGAGCTGCTGAAAGTGTACGAATAAGACAGCACACCTGATGCCGTCTGAAATGCAGATTGCGGTTTCAGACGGCATTTTGTTTTCAAAAAAAATATCCGTATTGGCAAATACTATTAAATTTGATGGATTGTTTTTTCCCTTTTATCGTATTATCCCGACCATAAGCAATTTTTAAGGAAGCGGTTTATGCTGCAAAGAACCTTGGCGAAATCCATCAGCGTTACCGGAGTCGGGCTGCATTCGGGCGAACGCGTCGCACTGACCCTGCACCCCGCACCTGAAAACAGCGGGATTTCCTTCCGCCGCACCGATTTGGACGGCGAAATGGGCGAACAAATCAAGCTGACCCCTTATTTGATCAACGATACCCGCCTTTCCTCCACCATCGTTACCGACAAAGGCGTGCGCGTCGGCACCATCGAACACATTATGTCCGCGCTGTCCGCCTACGGTATCGACAATGCGCTGATTGAGTTGAACGCGCCCGAAATCCCGATTATGGACGGCTCCAGCCTGCCGTTTATTTACCTCCTGCAAGATGCGGGCGTTGTCGACCAAAAGGCGCAAAAGCGTTTTTTGAAAATCCTCAAACCCGTCGAAGTCAAAGAAGCGGGAAAATGGGTGCGCTTTACACCGTATGACGGATTTAAAGTTACCCTAACCATCGAATTCGACCATCCGGTTTTCAACCGCAGTTCGCCCACTTTTGAAATCGATTTTGCTGGCAAATCCTACATCGATGAAATCGCACGCGCGCGCACTTTCGGCTTTATGCACGAAGTGGAAATGATGCGTGCCCACAATCTCGGCTTAGGCGGCAATCTAAACAACGCCATCGTGATTGACGACACGGATGTCCTGAATCCCGAAGGTTTACGCTATCCCGATGAGTTTGTCCGCCACAAAATCCTTGATGCCATCGGCGATTTGTATATCGTCGGACATCCGCTCATCGGCGCATTCGAAGGCTACAAATCAGGACACGCCATCAACAACGCCCTTTTGCGCGCGGTTTTGGCAGACGAAACGGCTTACGAATGGGTGGAATTTGCCGACAGCGATGATTTGCCCGACGCATTTCACGAGCTGAACATTAAAAAATGTGGATAACGCTCCCTTTTCCAAACAAATGCCGTCTGAATCGATAAAATACCCGCCTCAGACGGCATTTTTATATACGTATCCCCATCAGAAACTTTACTTATACACAACCCGCCAAAAGTTATCTTTTTGAAATATTACGAGATTTACCCGCAAATCTCATTTTCTCCACCACTTATACACAAACTCGGATGCACACTCTGCCAATATGCAGAAAAAAAGACATCCGTGCCGACACTTTCTTATTCCCACAAGTTCCAAACACACTTCCTGCTCAAATCTCCACAGCATTCCCGTCCTTAAAGGCACCGGCAGCCATTCAGTAAAGAAAAGCGGGATGTCATCTGCACAACAAGCAAACTATCCACAAAGCCTATTCCCCACGAAAAACAATCCACAGGGATGCACAAAAGGAAAACCGCCTTACCGACACCCTTTAAAAACGGCAATCCCGATGATTTTAAAAATAAAAAAAAAGTTACCCACAGAAAACTTCCCATATCAATATAATCATCGGTTTATTATTTAAATTTTATATTTTATTTATAACCTTTCAGTAAAACGGCACAGCAAAGCGTAAAGGCATCTTTTCAAAAAATTAAAAAGTTAAGGATTGTTAGACAAGTGTAAATCGGGTAGAGTTGCGGTCGATAAATTAAATCTATAACGGAGCTTCCTGCAATGAAAGGCGATATTGGCGTAATCGGTTTGGCGGTTATGGGGCAAAACCTGATTCTGAATATGAACGATTGCGGATTTAAGGTGGTTGCCTACAACCGGACAACCAATAAAGTGGACGAGTTTTTAAACGGCGCGGCAAAAGGGACGGGTATTATCGGCGCGTACTCCCTGCACGACTTGGTCGATAAGCTGGCAAAACCAAGAAAAATCATGATGATGGTTCGCGCAGGTTCGGTGGTTGACAACTTTATCGAACAACTGCTTCCGCTGTTGGAAGAAGGCGACATCATTATCGACGGCGGCAATGCCAATTACCCCGACACGACACGGCGGACACATTACCTTGCCGGAAAAGGGATTTTGTTTGTCGGCGCGGGCGTATCCGGCGGCGAGGAAGGCGCGCGGCGCGGCCCGTCCATCATGCAGGGCGGGGATAAGCGCGCTTGGGAAGCCGTCAAACCGATTTTTCAGGCGATTGCCGCCAAAACGCCGCATGGAGAACCGTGTTGCGACTGGGTCGGCAAGGACGGCGCGGGACATTTTGTCAAAATGGTGCACAACGGCATCGAATACGGCGATATGCAGTTGATTTGCGAGGCTTACCAGTTTATGAAAGACGGTTTGGGACTGTCCTACGACGAAATGCACCGCGTGTTTGCCGAGTGGAATAAAACCGAGCTGGATTCTTATCTGATTGAAATCACAGCGGCAATTTTGGGCTATAAAGACGAAGGCGGCGAACCGCTGGTCGAGAAAATCCTCGATACGGCAGGGCAAAAAGGCACGGGCAAGTGGACGGGCATCAATGCCTTGGATTTGGGCATTCCGCTGACGCTGATTTCCGAAGCGGTATTCGCCCGCTGCGTTTCGTCGTTCAAAGAACAGCGCGTACAGACCGGCAAGCTGTTCGCCCGAACCGTTACGCCCGTCGAAGGCGGCAAACAAGAATGGGTCGAGGCGTTGAGACAGGCCCTGCTTGCATCCAAAATCATTTCCTACGCACAAGGCTTTATGCTGATCCGCGAAGCGGGCGAAAGCTACGGCTGGGATTTGGACTACGGCAACACTGCGCTGCTGTGGCGCGAAGGTTGCATCATCCGCAGCGCGTTTTTGGGCAATATCCGCGACGCGTATGAAAACAATCCCGATTTGGTGTTCTTGGGTACGGATCCGTATTTCAAAAATATTTTGGAAAACTGCCTGCCGGCGTGGCGCAAGGTGGTTGCCAAGGCGGTCGAATGCGGCATCCCTATGCCCTGCACGGCATCGGCGATTACGTTCTTGGACGGTTACACGACCGAACGTCTGCCTGCCAACCTCTTGCAGGCACAGCGCGACTACTTCGGCGCGCACACTTACGAACGCACCGACAAACCGCGCGGCGAGTTTTTCCATACCAACTGGACGGGCAAGGGCGGAGATACCGCTTCGACAACCTACGATATTTGATTCCGTTGCCGAAATGCCGTCTGAACCGTTCAGACGGCATTTGTTTTGCAGGAAATAGAAAGATGTTCCAATGGCTTTATGATGTATTGTGGCTGCTTGCGCCGATATGGATACGGCGTTATTTGGACAAACGCTCCGGAAGTGCCCCTGCATATCGGGCGCATCGGGACGAGCGTTTCGGCAAGCCGTATCCGAATCCCGTTACCGGCGCGGTTTGGATACACGCCGTTTCGGTCGGGGAAACGCGTGCCGCCCAGCCCTTGATACGCGAGTTGCGGCAGCGTTTTCCCGATGCGCCGCTGCTGATGACGCAGATGACCCCGACGGGACGGGAAACCGCGCAAGTTCTGTTTCCCGATGCGCAATGCCGCTATCTTCCGTATGACAAAAAAACGTGGGTGCGGCAGTTTTTGCACGAACACCGCCCGATGTTCGGCATTTTGATGGAAACCGAAATCTGGCCCAATCTGATGAAGGAATGCCGGCGCGCGGGGGTGCCGCTGTTTTTGGCGAATGCGCGGCTGTCGGAAAAATCGCTGAACGGTTATCTGAAAGTCCGCCGCCTGATCCGTCCTGCCGCCGCTTCGCTGACGGGCTGTTTGGCGCAGACGGAGGCGGATGCGGCGCGGTTGGCGAAATTGGGCGCAGCATCCGTGCAGGTGTGCGGCAATACCAAATACGACCTGATGCCGTCTGAACAGATGAAAACGCTGTCGGGGCAGTTTAAAAAACGCATCGGAGGCCGGCCGGTTGTTGTGTGCGGCAGCACGCGCGTTTATCGGGGCGAAGACGAGGCGGAAAAACTGCTGGCGGCGTGGCAACAATATCGCGGCGATGCCCTGCTGGTCGTCGTGCCGCGCCATCCCGAGCATTTTCAGACGGCATTTGAAACGGCAAAACGCTTCGGGTTTAAGGTTCAGCGGCGCAGCGACGGTTTGCCGGTCGAACCCGATACGCAGGTGTGGATAGGCGACAGTATGGGCGAGCTGTATGCGTATTACCTGTGCGCTGATGTCGCTTTTGTCGGCGGCAGTCTGGTCGATTCGGGCTGTCAGAACATCATCGAACCGCTTTCCTGCGGCGTTCCGACGATATTCGGCTTTTCGACCTACAATTTTTCCGAAGCCTGCCGGCACGCCTTGGCATCGGGTGCGGCGGTTCAAGTTGAATCGGCGGATGCGTGGCGGGAAGCCGTTGAAAAAGCCTTATCGTCCGAGGGGGGGGGAATGCAGATGCAGGCACGCGTGGACGGCTTTATCGCACAACATCGCGGAGCGGGCACGAGAATCGCCGAGGCGGTATGGGAAGCGGTATGCGGACATCGGGGGCGATAGTGATACAATCCGTATCCGAGTTTTCCGGTTGGAGCATCGTATGAGTATTTATGCCGTCGCGCACATCGTCCATCTGTATTGCGCCATTGCCTTTGTCGGCGGCGTGTTTTTTGAAGTGCTGGTTTTGTCCGTCCTGCACACGGGACGGGTGTCGCGCGAGGCGCGGCGCGAAGTGGAAAAGGCAATGTCTTACCGCGCCGTCAGGGTGATGCCGTTTGTGGTCGGACTGCTGTTCGCCAGCGGCATCGTGATGGCGGCAAACCGCTACCTTCCTATATTGGGCGAACCGTTTGCCACTTCCTTTGGTACGATGCTGACGCTGAAAATCCTGTTGGCGTTCAGCGTGTTGGCGCATTTCGCCATCGCCGTCGTCAAAATGGCGCGTTCCACACTGACGGTCGGCTGGTCGAAATACATACACGCCGTCGTCTTTACCCATATGCTGCTGATTGTCTTTTTGGCAAAAGCGATGTTTTATATCGGTTGGTAACACAACTACATTTCAAATCAGGAGATTGAACCATGACAGAATATCCCGGCATCGGGTCGCCGTTGTTTTACGGCGTTTTTTTTACGGCAGTGCTGGTCATGATTGCCTTGGATATGTTTTCGCTGAAGAAAAACGGCAGCCATAAAGTCAGCATCAAAGAAGCCTTGGCATGGAGCGGCTTGTGGGTTGCCGTATCCTGCCTGTTCGCGGGCTGGCTGTATTTCGAACTCGCCGGCAATCCCGGCTACGGCGCGGCAGTCGCAAAAGAAAAAGTATTGGAATTCTTTACCGGCTACATTTTGGAAAAATCGTTGGCTGTCGACAATATTTTCGTGTTCCTGATGATATTCGGCTACTTCAAAGTTGCACCGCAGTTTCAGCACCGCGTGCTGCTGTACGGCGTATTGGGCGCATTGGTATTGCGCACCGTCATGATTTTCGTCGGCGCGGCACTGGTTCGGCAGTTCGAGTGGATTCTGTATCTGTTCGGCGCGTTCCTGCTCTATACCGGCATACACATGATGAAGCCCGAAGGCGATGAGGAAGAGGATTTGGCAAACAGCAGGCTGCTGAATGCCGTCAAGAAAGTCGTTCCGGTCGGCACGGCGTTTCACGGCGAGAAATTTTTTACCGTCGAAAACGGCAAAAAAATCGCCACGCCGCTGTTTTTGGTGCTGGTCATGATTGAATTGAGCGATGTCGTGTTTGCCGTGGACAGCATCCCCGCCGTCTTTGCCGTTACCACCGATCCGTTTATCGTGCTGACTTCCAATATTTTCGCGATTCTGGGCTTGCGGGCGATGTATTTCCTGCTGGCGGATGTGGCGGAACGCTTTATCTTCCTGAAATACGGCTTGGCATTCGTGTTGAGTTTTATCGGTGTGAAAATGCTGGTAATGCATTGGGTGCATATCCCGATTTCCGTTTCGCTGTCGGTTGTGTTCGGCGCGTTGGGCGCATCGATACTGACCTCGTTAATTTATACGAAAAAACAGCCTGATAAATAAAATGCCGTCTGAACGCCGACAAAATGGTTGACAGCATCAGGCTTGATATATAAAATTTCGAGCTTATCGGGTCGTTAGCTCAGTCGGTAGAGCAGCGGACTTTTAATCCGTTGGTCGAGCGTTCGAATCGCTCACGACCCACCAGATAAAATAAAAAAAGCCGAGTTTTCAAAACTTGGCTTTTTTTGTCTTCCGACAATCCTTGTTCGGAAAGCGCGGCATTTCGTCAAATTCTTTGGTGCGGCTTCCGTATTTTTCCCGAAAATCCCTTATAATTCCTTCTCTGCAACCTTCATCGGGTGATGCTTTATGCGTTGTCCCAAGTATTGAAATATTATAGCGGGTTAAATTTAAACCAGTACGGCGTTGCCTCGCCTTAGCTCAAAGAGAACGATTCTCTAAGGTGCTGAAGCACCAAGTGAATCGGTTCCGTACTATTTGTACTGTCTGCGGCTTCGTCGCCTTATCCTGATTTAAATTTAATTCACTATACAAGTACCCACCAGGAAAGAACAAACGTGGACAAACTGAAAATCTCCGCAAACGGCCCGCTCAACGGGGAAATAACGGTCTCGGGCGCGAAAAACGCGGCATTGCCGCTGATGTGCGCGGGTTTGCTGACATCGGGTACGCTGCGCCTGAAAAACGTGCCTATGCTGGCAGATGTGAAAACCACGCAAAAACTGCTTCAAGGAATGGGCGCGCGTGTTCTGACCGACAATATCAGCGAATTTGAAATCAACGGCGGTACAGTCAACAACACCTGCGCCCCTTACGAGTTGGTCCGGACGATGCGCGCTTCGATTTTGGTGCTTGGTCCGACGCTGGCGCGTTTCGGCGAGGCGCAAGTCAGTTTGCCGGGCGGTTGCGCCATCGGTTCGCGCCCCGTCGATCAGCATTTGAAGGGCTTGGAAGCGATGGGTGCGGAAATCGTCATCGAACACGGTTACGTCAAAGCCAAGGGCAAACTTAAAGGTGCGCGTGTGGCGATGGATGTCGTTACCGTCGGCGGTACGGAAAACCTGCTGATGGCGGCGACGCTGGCGGAAGGTACGACGGTTTTGGAAAACTGCGCCATCGAGCCCGAGGTGGTCGATTTGGCGGAATGCCTGGTCAAAATGGGCGCGAAAATCAGCGGTATAGGAACCTCAACCATGATTGTGGAAGGGGTGGACGAGCTGCACGGCTGCGAACACAGCGTCGTCCCCGACCGGATTGAAGCGGGGACGTTCCTGTGCGCGGTGGCGATAACCGGCGGCAGGGTGGTTTTGCGGAATGCCGCGCCGAAAACGATGGAAGTGGTGTTGGACAAACTGGTTGAGTCAGGTGCGGTGATCGAGGCGGGCGACGATTGGATCGCCATCGATATGCGGCAGCGTCCGAAGGCGGTGGACATCCGCACGGTCGTCCATCCCGGCTTCCCAACGGATATGCAGGCGCAGTTTATGGCATTGAATGCCGTGGCGGAGGGAAGCTGCCGCGTGGTGGAAACGATTTTTGAAAACCGCTTTATGCACGTCCCCGAGTTGAACCGGATGGGGGCGAACATCACAACCGAGGGCAATACGGCATTTGTGCAGGGGGTGGAACAGCTTTCCGGCGCAGTCGTCAAGGCGACGGACTTGCGCGCTTCCGCCAGCCTTGTTATCGCCGGTTTGGTAGCACGGGGTGAAACTGTGGTCGAACAGATTTACCACTTGGATCGCGGTTATGAAAATATTGAGAAAAAGCTCGGTAAAGTCGGTGCGACAATCGAGCGCATCTCCGGATAAATGGTTCCTCATGCCGTCTGAAACGATTCAGACGGCATGATTCGTTCCCCTATAACAAAACCTATTTGGAAAAAAGGACTTATGATGGCATTTTTAAAATTGACCGAACAAGACGTGCAAGGCAAAACCGTCCTCATCCGCGCCGATATGAACGTGCCGTTCAAAGACGGCAAAATCAGCGACGACACCCGTATCCGCGCCTCGCTCGCGTCCATCCAATATTGCTTGGACAACGGCGCGTCCGTTATCGTGATGACCCACTTGGGCCGCCCGACCGAAGGCGAGTTCCATCCTGAAGACGATGTCGCGCCCGTTGCTGCACACTTAGGCAGCCTGTTGGGCAAAGACGTGAAAGTATTGAATGACTGGCGTGAAAACAAACCCGCCCTGAACGCGGGCGATGTCGTCATGCTGCAAAACGTGCGCATCAACAAAGGCGAGAAGAAAAACGACTTGGAGCTGGGCAAAGCCTATGCCGCCTTGTGCGACGTATTCGTCAACGACGCGTTCGGCACCGCCCACCGCGCCCAAGCCTCGACCGAAGCCGTCGCCCAAGCCGCGCCCGTTGCCTGCGCTGGCGTATTGATGGCGGGCGAACTCGACGCTTTGGGTAAAGCCCTGAAAGAGCCTGCGCGCCCGATGGTGGCGATTGTTGCCGGCAGCAAAGTGTCTACTAAACTGACCATCCTCGAATCGCTGGCGGACAAAGTCGATCAACTCATCGTCGGAGGCGGCATCGCCAACACCTTCCTGTTGGCGGAGGGCAAAGCCATCGGCAAATCTTTGGCGGAGCATGATTTGGTGGAAGAATCCAAAAAAATCATGGCGAAAATGGCGGCCAAAGGCGGCTCCGTACCGCTGCCGACCGATGTTGTCGTTGCCAAAGCCTTTGCCGCCGATGCTGAAGCGGTGGTAAAAGACATTGTCGACGTTGCCAAAGACGAGATGATTTTGGACATCGGCCCGAAATCCGCCGCCGCGCTTGCCGATTTGCTCAAAGCTGCCGGTACGGTGGTATGGAACGGTCCGGTCGGCGTGTTCGAGTTTGACCAATTCGCAGGCGGCACGAAAGCCCTTGCCGAAGCCATTGCCCAAAGCAAAGCGTTCTCGATTGCTGGCGGCGGCGACACGCTGGCGGCGATTGCCAAATTCGGCGTTACCGACCAAATCGGCTACATCTCCACCGGCGGCGGCGCGTTCTTGGAGTTCTTGGAAGGCAAAGAGCTGCCAGCCGTAGCCGCTTTGGAAAAACGCGGCGCGTAAGCGGTTTGATATACAAAATGCCGTCTGAAACGTTGTGCTGTTTCAGACGGCATTTTTGTGTGGCGGTTATTGTGCTTTGGCATTCCATTCTGCCGGTGTGGCGGCTACCGAAATGGAAAGTGCGTGCAGTTCGTTGCTTTCCAGTTGGGCTTTAAGCCCGTCTTTAATCAGGCGGTGGCGTGCAAGGCGTGCTTTGCCTTCAAATTCTGATGAAACGATGACGGCGAAAAAATGGTGTCCGTCGCCTTCTACTTCGATATGTTCGCATTTTGTCACGCCTTCAATCATGGCTTTGACTTGTTCCGGGGTCAGCATGGTAGGTTCCTTGTTGGAAAAATGCGCCATTATACTGGCAAATTGAAATGCCGTCTGAAAACGGCTTCAGACGGCATTTTATCGGGATTATTTTCGGGCTTTAAAACCGAGCAGGTGTTGGGTGGTGGCAAGCCATGCCCCTAATATCCCCAGTGCGACGACGAAGCCGAACACCAGCGAGATTTCTCCCGTGTAGAAGAAACGCCAGCCGATATTAAGCCCGTAGGGTTTGAAGATGGCATCAACCAAGGGGCGCACGGCGGAGAGTAGCCAGCCGCAAAGCCCCAAGCTGACGGTGGCGGAAAGAATGCTCTGCCACATTGCCTGATAAAGGAAGGGGCGGCGGATAAACGATGCGGGCGCGCCGAGCAGCTTGGTGATTTCGATTTCTTCTTTGCGGCTGAGGATTTGCAGGCGGATGGTGTTGTGTGCGACAAGGACGAACGCCATCCCCAGCGTCAGTGAAAGAAACCATAAAATTTTACGGATGAATTCGTTGATTTGGTACAGAGTCTGTACCCATTCCGTATCCATGTTGGCGGATTCGACCATAGGCAGTTTGGTAATGTCTCGGTAGATTGCCTGCATTTGATCGGGAGTGGTTGCCGGGTCGGGGGTAACGATAAAGACATCCGGCAGGGGGTTGCCGTCAAGCATGGAAATCAGATTTTGGTCGAGATTGGACTGTAATTCTTCCAAACCGTCTTCTTTGCTGATAAAGCGGATATTGTCGAGTCGTTTGTCGCGCGTCAGCAGGCTGCGCACGGTCTCGCTGTCGCTTTGTGCGGCAGCGGTTTCCATATAGATTGTGATTTGCGGCGACTCGTTGAGTTTGCCTAAAACGCTTTGTCCGCTTTGGATGCCCAAATACATAAACAGCGGCAGCGTCATGGCGACGGCGAGCATCAGGAGGGTCAGTATCGTGCCGACAGGTTGGCGCATGAGTTGTTTGAGTGCGGTGCGTGCAGATTCGACGTGCAGCGAGACGTAGTGAATGATGCTCATGCGAGTCGTCCTTTCGAGAGGCGCAGGATGCGGTGTCCGTAGTCCGCCATCAGGGTTTCGTCATGTGCAGCGACGATGACGGTTGTTCCTGCTTCGTGGAAGGTTTTGAACAATTCCATGATGTCGAGCGCGTAGGCGCGGTCGAGGTTGGCGGAGGGTTCGTCGGCAATCAGCAGGCTGGGCTGGTGAACGACAGCTCGGGCAATGCACAGGCGTTGTTGTTCACCGCCCGAGAGGGTTACGGGATCGTCCAATTCTCGCCCTTTCAAGCCGACTTTTTCAATGGCGATGCGGGCGCGTTCTTCGGCTTTGCGCGGCGGATAACCGATAATCCGCAGTGGGAGGATGACGTTTTGCAGGACGTTGCGGTCGTAGAGGATTTTGTGGTCTTGGAACACGATGCCGATATGTTGGCGCATAAAGCCGATTTGGTTGTCGGTCAGTGTGCCGAGGTCTTGGTTGTTGAAGTGGACTTTGCCCCTGCTTGGTTTGGTAATGCCCGAAATCAGCTTGAGGACGGTGGATTTGCCTGAACCGGAGTGTCCTGCGATAAAAATCATCTCGCCTTTGTTGATTTGGAAGCTGACGTTTTTCAGGGCTTCAAAACCGCCGGGATAGGTTTTGGAAACTTGTTCGAAACGGATCATAGGAGGTCCTGTAAGGAAGGGCGGCATATCGTTTCGGGCGGTTGCGTCCGCAGGGATATGCCGTCTGAACAATAGGTAAGACAGTGCCGATTATAAAGACTCCGCCTGTTTTTAGATAGTGGATAAGTTTGGCGGATACCGAAGGTCGGGCTGGAAAAATGCCGTCTGAAGCGGCTTCAGACGGCATCCGGCGTTTAACGGCATTTTGAATGGGCGAGTTTGACGGCTTCGGTCAGGCTTTTTTCGTTTGCCTCCCCTGTAATGGTCTGCCTGTATCCGCATTTCGGTGCTTCGACGACGGTAAAGGGCAGTACGCCGACAGTGTTTCCGTAGGATTTCATAAAATTTCGGCTGTTCGCCCCGGTGTAACGCCAAATCGGGTAGGAAACAGGAGTTTGTTTGAGGAAGTTGCCGATATTGTCGGATGTGTCGAGCGCGATGCCGACCATATCGACGCTGCCTTTTTTCTGCGCTTTGTACCATTTGGACATGGCGGGCATCTCTTTTCGGCACGGGCCGCACCAAGTCGCCCAAAGGTTGACGATGCGTACGGGGGCTTTGAGCGATTGCAGGCTTTGCGCGGCACCGTCTTTCCATCCGGCCAGTTCGTCTGCCGAGGCGGTATGTGCGGCAAATGTGGCGGCAAGGGTGATTGCGGCAAGATTCAAGTATTTCATCGTTTTGTCCTTTGTATGTCGATTCGGGTATTGTAAACCGTTTGGTACGGTTGTAGGCGGGATATTGAGTAAAACCCTGCGTAAGCCGATAATAAGGGGATTGTCGAGAAGTAAGGAAATGTCATGTCTGAAATCAAAATTTTCCACAATCCGCGTTGCAGCAAATCGCGTGCCGCCTTGTCCCTATTGGAAGAACGCGGCATTGCTGCCGAAGTGGTCAAATATTTGGATACGCCGCCCGACTTGTCCGAATTGAAGGATATTTTCAACAAATTGGGCTTGGCATCGGCGCGCGGGATGATGCGCGTGAAAGATGATTTGTATAAGGAATTGGGTTTGGACAACCCCAATTTGGACAATGACGCACTGCTGCGTGCCATCGCCGATCATCCCGCCCTGTTGGAGCGTCCGATTGTTTTGGCAAACGGTAAGGCGGCTGTCGGCAGGCCGTTGGAAAATATCGAAGCGGTATTGTGAACAAACGGCTGTTTTGCAGCCGCAACGGCTTGCGCTATTACCTGTTGGGCGGTTTCTGTTTGAGTGTTTTTCCGCTTTTGCTGGTGTTTGCCTCATCCGTTTGGGCGGTTTATCGGACGGGCGGGCAGGTTTTGCCGCCGTATGTCCGGGCGGATGCCGCGCTGGTGTTGGGTGCCGCCGCATGGGACAAACGCCCTTCCCCGGTTTTTCGGGAACGCATCAACCACGCCATCGCGCTTTACCAAAGCCGCAGGGTAGGCAAAATCGTGTTTACGGGAGGCCGGACCAAAAAAGGCTATATGACCGAAGCCGAGGTCGGGCGGCGGTACGCGCTCAAGCAGGGGGTTCCGGCGCGCAACATCCTGTTTGAAAACACTTCGCGCAACACTTATGAAAACCTGAACAACATCCGTCCGGTTTTGCGTGCCAATGGTATTGCCAGTGTGGTGATTGTCAGCGATCCCTACCATTTGGCACGGGCGGCGGAAATGGCGGAGGATTTGGGTGTCCGCGTTTATATGTCTGCCACGCCGACCACGCGGTTTGATGCGGGAAATAAGAAAAAAATCTTTATGCTGCAAGAGGGGTATGCGTTATCCCTCTACCGTTTGGAAAAATGGGGGCGAGATTTTTTCAATTAGCTGTTTCGTTGCCCCTTTTTTTGGACGCAATCCCGAAGGAATCCGGTCGGCGGCGCGTGATACACTGTTCCGCGTGCCGAAGCATTGAAAACAAGGAAAATGCCGTCTGAAACTTTATCCGCAGGCAGGGTTCAGACGGCATTTTTGATGCCCAAGCACGGTAAAACCAGTAAAATAAACGCTTTCAAAGATTTCGGAGCCATCATGACCGTCAAAACCCGTTTCGCCCCCAGCCCCACCGGCTACCTGCACATCGGCGGCGTTCGCACCGCCTTGTTTTCGTGGGCGTTTGCCCGCCATCATAAAGGCGAGTTTTTATTGCGTATCGAAGACACCGATTTGGCGCGTTCCACCGCCGAATCCGTCAACATCATCCTCGACGGTATGAAATGGGTCGGTCTCGATTACGACAACGCCGACAATGTAGTGTACCAAACCCGCCGCTTCGACCGTTATAAAGAAGTCATCGCCGAACTATTGGCAAAAGGCGCTGCCTACTACTGCTATTGCAGCAAAGAAGAATTGGAAGCGATGCGCGAGAAAGCCGAAAAGGAAGGCGCGGCGACTTACGACCGCCGCTGGCGGCCGGAAGCAGGCAAAACCCTGCCTGAAATCCCTGCCGGCGTGCAACCCGTCGTCCGCTTCAAAACGCCTTTGGACGGCGTAACCAAGTGGACTGACTTGGTCAAAGGCGAAATTTCCATTCCCAACGAAGCCCTCGACGACCTGATTATCGCCCGCGCCGACGGCACGCCGACCTACAACTTCTGCGTCGTGGTGGACGACTTCGATATGGGCGTTACCCACGTTATCAGGGGCGACGATCATGTAAACAATACCCCCAAGCAAATCAACATCTTGAAAGCCATCGGCGCGAACCTGCCCGAATACGGCCACCTGCCGATGATTCTCAACGAACAAGGCAAAAAAATCTCCAAACGCAGCGGCGATACCGTCGCCATCACCGATTTCGGCGCGATGGGCATCCTGCCCGAAGCGATGCTCAACTATTTGGCGCGTTTGGGCTGGGCGCACGGCGACGACGAATTTTTCACGATGGAACAATTCATCGAATGGTTTGATTTGAAAGACGTTTCCCCGTCCCCAAGCCGTATGGACTTGAAAAAGCTCTATTGGATCAACGGCGAACACATCAAAATCACGCCCAACGAAAAACTCGCCGAACTCGTCAAACCCCGCCTTGCGCTGCGCGATATTCATGAAACCGAAAAACCTGCGTTGGAAGACGTGTTGGCACTGGTCAAAGACCGCGCCCAAGACCTGAACACCCTCGCCGACGAGTGCCTCTACTTCTACGTCAAACAAACGCCTGCCGAAGCGGACGTGCAGAAACACTGGGACGACGAGGCCGCCGCCCGTATGTTGCGCTTTGCCGAACGCCTCGAAGGGTTGGAAGATTGGAACGCCGAAGCCATCCACGACCTGTTCAAACCCTTCTGCGACGAAGAAGGCATCAAAATGGGCAAACTCGGTATGCCCCTGCGCCTTGCTGTCTGCGGTACGGCAAAAACCCCGAGCGTCGATGCCGTATTGGCATTGATTGGCAAAGAGGAAGTGTTGAAACGCATCCGCGCTTAAATTATCCACAGGTGCGGGCAATGCCGTCTGATGTCGGAATACGGCTTCAGACGGCATTCAAACGGAAGTTGAATATGAAAAAAATATTGTATTTTCTGATGCTTGCTTTTTCTACAAGCGTATGGGCGGGGGATGCGGAAGACAATCTGCTCAGCATCCAATCCGGCTATCGTGCCTTACTGCAAAAACAAAACAATCTGGACGGAAAAATCATCGGGATGCAGTCGGATTTGGAAGATGCGCGCCGCCGGTTGCAGACGGCTCAGGCAGACATCGCCCGTTTGGAAGCGGAAATCCCCAAGGCGATGGCGGTGAAAGCGCGTCAGGAAGAGGAATTGAGGCAGGCGGGATTGCGCTTGAACAAGGCTTGGAATGCGGTTTACGGCGCGGGCGGGACAAAAGCGGCGGGAAATTAACCGCAGCATCCTGATTTTGTGGAAAACAATGGTGGAGCGGCTTCGGAGGCGGAACACGCGGAGATTGCCAATCCGAATCGGGCGCGGTTTAACGCCGTACTTGTGGATAAAATATGCGGGCATTGCGGCGGCGATGTTGGAAATGAGGGTTTTGGCCGCTGAAAAGTTATCCGCAAAGTCCGAATGTCCGGTAGGTTTAAACGGATAATCCGGTCATTCGCCCCGACATTCGGTACGCGTTCGGACGGTTTGAAATACTGCGGCAAAAAAATCCTGGGAAGGTGCGCCCTTCTTTGTCCGATTGGGTAAAAGCGCAAAATAGAGCAATTTTATTTTTTGAAAAATCCATAAAAACAAGAAAATATTACGTTCTTGCCGATGTTGCCCTCACTTTTTTCCGACTGTCAAAAGGATGGTTGCGAAAAGCAATGCGCCCTTTTTTAATGGAACACGGCAGATAAAGTTTTCCACAACGGCAAACGGAGAATCGAATCGCTGCGGTTTTGCGCGTGTGGGCAATATTGTGGATAAAATGCCCTTCATATCTTTTCGGGCTGCATGGCGGACGCCGTCTGCGGAAGCGGGCGGATTTTTCGTATATATTTGAATAATCTATTGGTTTCACACGTTTAAAAGAGGAAAGCCGGCTATTTCCGTTTGGGTAAAAAACGGTTTCGCGGAATAAAAGGCGTTTTGTCCGACCGGCAGGCAGGTATCGACGGCATATTAAAACACAGCTTTTTTACCCTTCGGAAGATGATTTTTGCCAATAAACGGACGGCACGTCGGACATAAAACAACAGTATTCCCGCCGTACGGAAAAGGGCAAACCTTCTTCCCGGGAAGCCCTGCGTTTATTTCGGGGCGGGCAAACCGGTTTGGAAGCAAACCTTATGAGGAGGATCCGGCCAATTCTTTCAATCTGTACAACTCGGACAAGGCTTCCAGCGGGGTCAGTTTGTCCGGATCGAGCCGGTTTAATGTTTCGGTCAGGATGCCGTCTGAACGGCTGCCTGCATCGTCGTCTGCCGGAGCACCGGTATCCGAACCCGCCCGGCCTTCCGGCGCAAAGTTGAAAATATCGAGCTGCGGTTGTGCGTCGGCGGCTTGGGCTTCGAGTTCGTCCAGATATTTTTGGGCGGCTTTGAGGGCGCGGTTGGGCAGGCCGGCAAGTTTGGCGACGGCGATGCCGTAGCTTTTGCTGGCAGGGCCGGGTTCGATGTGGTGGAGGAAGACGATGTCTTGTCCTTGTTCGAGTGCGGAGAGGTGCATATTGACCGCCGTTGCGTGGGCTTCGGGTAGTTTGGTCAGTTCGAAATAGTGGGTGGCAAAGAGGCTGAAGGATTTGTTTTTTTGCAGCAAATGTTCGGCGATGGCGTGCGCGAGGGCGAGGCCGTCAAAAGTCGAAGTTCCGCGACCGACTTCGTCCATGAGAACGAGGGATTGCTCGGTGGCGTGGTGGAGGATGTAGGCGGTTTCGCTCATTTCGACCATGAAGGTGGAGCGGTTGGAGGCGAGGTCGTCGGAGGCGCCGATGCGGGTGAAGATTTGGTCGATGGGTCCGATTTGGGCGGCATCGGCGGGGACGAAGCTGCCGGTGTGTGCAATGAGGACGATGTGGGCGACTTGGCGCATATAGGTGGATTTACCGCCCATGTTGGGGCCGGTCAGGAGCATGAGGCGGTGTTTGTGGTCGAGGCGGGTGTGGTTGGCGGTGAAGTGGCGCACTTGTTGCTCGACGACGGGATGGCGGCCGTTTTCAATATGGATGACGGGGTAGTCGGCGAACTCGGGGCAGACGAAGCCGCGTTCGGCGGCGGTGGCGGCGAAGGTGGAGAGTACGTCGAGGGCGGCGGCGGCTTTGGCTGCTTTTTGAAGCTGCGGCAAGGCCGTCTGAATGTCTTTGATGAGGGCTTCAAACAGGCGTTTTTCCAATGCCAATGCTTGCTCTTGCGCGGTCAGGACTTTGTCTTCGAAGGTTTTGAGTTCGGGGGTGATGAAGCGTTCGGCGTTTTTCAGGGTCTGGCGGCGTTGGTAGTCGGCGGGGGCTTGTTCAGCCTGGACTTTGGATAACTCGATGTAGAAGCCGTGGACGCGGTTGAACTCGACTTTGAGGGTGGAAAGGCCGGTGCGTTCGCGTTCGCGCGCTTCAAGCTCAAGCAGAAATTCGTCGCCGTGGTTTTGGATGTGGCGCAACTCGTCGAGTTCTGCGCAATAGCCTTGGTTGATAACGCCGCCGTCTTTGAGCCAGACGGCAGGCTCGGGCATCACGGCGGCTTTGAGGGTTTCGGC
This sequence comes from Neisseria basseii, assembly GCF_962707005.1. NCBI lineage: Bacteria > Pseudomonadati > Pseudomonadota > Betaproteobacteria > Neisseriales > Neisseriaceae > Neisseria > Neisseria basseii. The sequence goes on from NZ_CAUIXH010000013.1 coordinate 40,426, forward strand.
AACGGGCAGGGTTTCAGGGAAAACGGCTTTGAGGGTTTCTAAGAGACTACTGCCCTCGGCGAACAATTCGATTTCAGACAGGGCAAACAGGCTGTCGCGCAGGGCAGCGAGGTCGCGCGGGCGGGCGTTGCCGACGGCGATGCGGGCGGCGATGCGTTCGATGTCCGCGATGTTTTTCAGACGGCCTTGCAGGGTTTCGTATTGCGAATCCAACGCGGCAACGGCTTCTTGGCGGGCGCGGATGTGGGCGCGGCTGCGTAAGGGGTGGTGCAGCCAGAGTGCCAAGAGGCGGCTGCCCATGTGGGTGGCGCAGCCGTCGAGTATGGAAAACAGGGTCGGCGATTTTTTGCCGGAGAGGGTTTGCGTGATTTCGAGATTGCGGCGCGTGGCGGCGTCCATGCCGATATATTGGCTGTCGGTTTCGAGCGAAATGCCGTCGAGGTGTTGCGGCATCAGGTTCTGCGTCAGGCGGATGTAGTTCAACAGCGCGCCCGCCGCGCCGACGGCGGCTTCGTGTTCCTTGCCGTCCAAACCAAAGCCGTGCAGGTCTTGGCAGCCGAAGTATTCGGTCAATAATTTCGCGCCCGCGTCGGCGGCAAACTGCCATGAGTTCAGGCGCGTGATGTTGGCGGCGGTTGCCTGAAAACCATCAGGCAGGCTTTTGCCTTCGGGCAACAGGATTTCTGCCGCCTGCAAACGCGCCAGCTCGTCGGCGAGTTTCTCCGCCGTCGTCAGCTTGGTTTTGAATTCGCCGCTTTGCAAAGATGCCCACGCGATGGCGATGTGTTTTTTATCCGCATTCACCGCCGCGATGCGGTTGGTTTCCTTATCTTCCAAAAACGCCGCGTCGGTCAGCGTGCCGGGTGTAACGATGCGCACGACTTTGCGCTCTACCGGCCCTTTGCCCGCGCCAACTTCGCCCACCTGCTCGCACACCGCCACGCTTTTGCCCATCTTCACCAGCCGCGCCAGATACTGCTCCGCCGCGTGAAACGGCACGCCCGCCATCTTAATCGGCACGCCGTCCATCTGCCCGCGCGTGGTCAGGGTGATATCCAACAGCTTCGCCGCTTCCACTGCGTCATCCAAAAACAGCTCGTAAAAATCGCCCATACGGTAAAACACCAACTTGTCGGCGTGCTGCGATTTGATGGCGAGATACTGCTGCATCATCGGGGAAACGGAGGATTTGGACATGGGGCTGCCTTATCATTAGAAAAACGGTATTGTAGCAAAAGGTTTTGTCTTCGACGGAATGAGACTGACCGTAAGCCTGTCAATAAAGTTGTGGAGACAAATAGGAAAACAGCAAAGTTATCCACAAGAATATTATTAAGTCAAAAAACATCCACGCTTATCTGTCTTATACGGCAAGCCTTAAACTCAAACTTATTTGACAAAAAGTTAATGAAAATATTGGATATTTGCTACTTATACACAAGCAGGTCGGCAATCATCAAAATCATCATTAAAATTTTAAATTCAAATATTGATAATAAAAGTTTTGGAAATCTGTGAAAACAGCAAAATTCATCTATATCAAATAAGCGTCAAGTAGTTGGGTGTAATAGTAGAATGTAACTTTATTTCAGAATACAATGCAGGCATTGAAATTTCGTTTCATAGCTTGGAGTATAAACATGAGCATTAAAGTAGCGATTAACGGTTTCGGCCGCATCGGCCGCCTCGCATTGCGTCAAATTGAAAAAGCCCACGGCATCGAAGTCGTCGCCGTCAACGACCTGACCCCTGCCGAAATGCTGCTGCACCTTTTCAAATACGACAGCACACAAGGCCGTTTCCAAGGTACTGCCGAATTGAAAGACGATGCCATCGTAGTAAATGGCAAAGAAATCAAAGTTTTCGCCAATCCGAATCCCGAAGAATTGCCTTGGGGCGAGTTGGGTGTGGATGTCGTCCTTGAATGTACCGGTTTCTTTACCAGCAAAACCAAATCCGAAGCACACATCCGTGCCGGCGCGCGCAAAGTCGTGATTTCCGCACCTGGCGGCAATGATGTGAAAACCGTCGTATATGGCGTAAACCAAGACATTTTGGACGGCAGCGAAACCGTCATTTCCGCTGCTTCCTGCACCACCAACTGCCTTGCCCCGATGGCGGCAGTCCTGCAAAAGGAATTCGGCGTAGTCGAAGGCCTGATGACCACCATCCACGCCTACACCGGCGACCAAAACACCCTTGACGCGCCGCACCGCAAAGGCGATTTGCGCCGCGCCCGCGCCGCCGCACTCAACATCGTGCCCAACAGCACCGGCGCCGCCAAAGCCATCGGTCTGGTTATCCCCGAATTGAACGGCAAACTCGACGGCTCCGCCCAACGCGTTCCCGTTGCCACCGGCTCGCTGACCGAATTGGTTTCCGTCCTCGAACGCCCTGTAACCAAAGAAGAAATCAACGCCGCGATGAAAGCTGCCGCCAACGAATCTTACGGCTACACCGAAGATCAAATCGTTTCTTCCGACGTCGTCGGCATCGAATACGGCTCGCTTTTTGACGCCACCCAAACCCGCGTGATGACCGTAGGCGACAAACAACTGGTGAAAACCGTCGCTTGGTACGACAACGAAATGTCCTACACCTGCCAACTCGTCCGCACTTTGGAATACTTTGCAGGCAAAATCTAAGGCTTGAACAAACCTGTGGATAAGTAAATGCCGTCTGAACACATTGCGTTCAGACGGCATTGTTTGTCTGTAACTTGATATTGCGGCTTATGGCGAACAAACAACAGCCGTTTGTTCATCTGCTATGCGGCAAAACCGGATTTTTGCCCGATTTAAAGCGGGGTTGGGGAAAGATCAATAACGGTTGCGCGGTTTTCCTCGATTTGAAACTTGACTTCGTAATCCGCAATATTCATCACATAAATCCGTTCGGGAATATCCTGATAGGCGGGGCGCGGGTCTTGGGCAATACTTTGGCTGATGAGATTTTTGGTGCTTTCAGATAAATTTTCCGCGCCGATGTTTTCCTGCCAAACGACTTCCAACTCTTCGGGTTTGCCGCTGACAAAGCCGGATACGGCATCGGGTTTGGATTCGACAAAGGGGATGTAGGGCTTAATGTCCACAATCGGTGTGCCGTCCAGCAGGTCTGCGCCGCTGCAATAGAGGCGGACGGGTTTGTCGGTTTCGATGCGTTCGAGTTTCAGGAGCGAGAGTCCGAGATGGTTGGGGCGGTGGGGGCTGCGCGTGGCGAATACGCCCATTTTTTGTTTGCCGCCGAGCCGTGGCGGACGCACCATTTGTACCCAGCCTTCATCTAATACGCCGTGAAAAATAAAACTTATCCACACATAGTCGAAGTGTTCTAGTCCGCGCACGCTGTCTGCGGTAAATTCGGGATTCAGCTCGATGCATACTTCTGCGGCGGAGACCAAACCGGGCTGGCGGGCGATGCCGAATTTCTGTTTGTAGGGCGAGCGGGCGGTGCCGATGGGGGTAATGGTATAAGTCATAAGGTTGTGGATAAGTTTTTTGGAAAAACGCTATCTTATCACAGCCGGTTTTACCGCTTTCGGGCAGTAATTTGTTATAATACAGGGCATTTTAATCGCGTTGAAATAAAGTAGCACAGAATCCTTGTGTCCAAGACACTCTTAAAAAGGCATTGGAGCATTGATAAAAAAAAGAAGCATAACGGTTCGCTATAACGAAGAGGGAATCCCGTATATTGCACCCAAGTCAGGTTGTTATCTTTCCTTTCATATCTCACCTATAGGAGGTGAGATTGAAATTTTGGGTAATAAAATCGGATTACAGCTTCTAGCAAGGAGCATCTTAGGTATAGCTAAAATGGAGGAGGTGGATATGACATATCATATTCACCTAGATGAATTGTACTCCTTAAATAAAGAAGGTAAGAGTTTTGTTATTCGTAAAATAGAGAATGACGATCTTAAGTGAAGAAGTAATGAGATGATTGTTTCCATTGATGTTGATGCACAAAAAACTTTTACGCCTTTGTGTCCTAAAGAGCTGCCTGTAAACGAGGGGCATTTGATTGTCGAAGAGTTGAATGCCCAAGCCGCTTTGGCGGATTTGCGCGTGATGACGAAAGATGCGCATCATGCGGCAGCGAAATGGCTTGTGGATAATCCTGTTGATATGTTAAAGCCGACAGGTTTGCCCGATGCGGATTTGACTTGGGTGGCTCATGCGATGGTCGGTACTCGCGGCTATGAATTGTTGGACGGACTGCCTTCTGCCAAGGAATACGATTATTGCGTTTGGAAAGGCGTTGATCCTGAATTGCATCCTTACGGCGCGTGTTTTCACGATCTTGAGGAAAAACTGAGCACAGGGTTGATCGAATGGCTGCGTTGTCAAAATACGGATACGGTCATTGTTGGCGGGTTGGCTACGGATTATTGTGTGAAAACAACGGTTTTGCAGTTGTTAAAAGGCGGCAATTGGCAGGTTATCGTCAATGAAGCGGCTTGTCAGGGTATTGCGCCGGATACCATCGAAACGGCATGGCAGGAAATGCGTTCTGCCGGTGCAATTATCTTAAAAAACGCTGAAGAAATTAAAAAAATATATTAATAATCAATAAGTTAAAATTGTTTCACGTGAAACACACTTCTTAAATATGAAAATTTTGCTTGTCCGCTTGTCCAGTATGGGCGATTTAATTCACACTTTGCCCGCAATCGAAGATTTGGTGCGACAATGCCCTGATGTGGAACTCCATTGGTTGTGTGAAGCCGGATTTGCGGATATTGCGCGCCTGCATCCGTTCGTAAAAAAAATCCATGTGATGAAATGGCGGCAATGGCGCAAACATCTTTTTCAAGCAGAAACTTGGCAGGAAATAGGTCGTCTGAAACAGGCCTTGCGGCAGGAAGCATTTGATTTTGTATTGGACAGTCAAGGTCTGATTAAAAGCGCGTGTTTCGCCAAAATGGCAAAATCCCCTATTTATGGTTTAGATAAAAACAGTGCGCGCGAGGGATGGGCTGCTTTGGCGTATGATAAAAAGTATGCTGTACCGAAAGGTAGAAATGCCGTTTGGCGCAACCGTGAGCTGTTTACCCAAGTGTTTGGGTATGTAATGCCTGAAACGCAGGTATTTGGTTTGATTGTTCCTGAAGCAGGTTGTCTGAAAAATTTAGAGCAGCCGTATTATGCGGTTTTGCACGCGACCAGCCGGGACAGTAAGTTATGGCCTATGGAAAACTGGCGGGCCTTGCTGCAAAAGCTGAATGAAAAACAACAATGCAATGTTTACCTGCCATGGGGAAATGAAGCTGAAAAAACGCGTGCCGAACAAATTGCAGACGGGCTGCCGTTTGCCATAGTGTGCGCTAAAATGAATTTATTACAGGCGGCATACCTGTTGAAACACGCGGTCGGAATTGTCGGCGTGGATACCGGTTTGCTGCATTTGGCAAATGCTTTAGAAAAACCTGTGGTCGGTATTTATACCGATACCGATCCGATTAAAACAGGCGTTCAGGTTTCGCTAATTGCAAAAAATTTGGGCAATATCGGGCAGATTCCGACCGCAGATTTGGTTTATCAAACGCTGATGGATTGTGTTGCAGCAGACAAAGGCTAAAGGGTTGTCTGAAACTGATATAACGGCATGGTATTTACAGTTCGTTGAATGTAGGAATGTATATCCACCAGCCTGAGTAAATGCTTTAAAAATGGTATAATCGGCAAGCATTATCCGAAAGATTTCTGAATGAATTCGTTTCTAAGGAAAACGGATTTGATTTTATAGAGAAGAAGGTTTGGTTTTGCTTGATAGTGAAAGCGACGTTCTTTTTAGGAGAATTCAATGAAAGCACTGGTCGCAGTAAAGCGCGTAGTGGACTACAACGTCAAAGTTCGTGTAAAAGCCGATGGTTCGGATGTGGATATCGGTAATGTCAAAATGTCGATGAACCCATTTGACGAAATCGCTGTGGAAGAAGTCGTCCGACTAAAAGAAGCCGGAAAAGTAAGCGAAATCGTAGCGGTTTCTTTGGGCGAGAAAAAATGCGAAGAAACGTTGCGTACTGCTTTGGCGATGGGTGCCGACCGTGCAATTCATGTTGAAACCGATGCGAAATTGGAGCCGCTGGCCGTTGCTAAGCTGCTGAAAGCTGTTGCGGACAAAGAAAATCCGCAAATTTTCTTTTTGGGCAAGCAGGCAACCGATGATGATGCCAACCAAGTGGCGCAAATGCTAGCAGCTTTGCTGAATGCGGCGCAAGGTACGTTCGCCTCCAAAGTACAGATTGAAGGCAACGAAGTGCAGATTGTGCGCGAAATTGATGGCGGCGAAGAAACGATTGCGTTGAAACTGCCTGCAGTCATCAGCGCAGATTTGCGTTTGAACGAACCGCGCTTTGTCAAACTCCCCAATATTATGGCGGCAAAGAAAAAACCTTTGGAAAAACTGGCTCCTGCCGATTTAGTTGCCGATATTTCCCCTCGTCTGAAAACGGTGAAATTTGCCGAACCTAAGGCGCGTCAGGCAGGTGTAAAAGTAGCAAGCGTTGCCGAATTGGTTGAAAAATTGAAAAACGAAGCCAAAGTGATTTGAGGAGACTGAAATGAGTGTATTGATTATTGCCGAACACGACAACAAACAGTTGAATCCTGCTACTTTGCATGCTGTTACCGCTGCCGCCAAACTGGGCAAAGTCGATTTATTGGTTGTCGGAAACGGCGCATCGTCCGTCGTGGAATTCGCGAAGCAAGTAGCGGGAGTGGAAAAAGTTTTGGTTGCAGATGCTACTCATTATGCTGAAGGTTTGGCTGAAGAGTTGGCTCCGCTGGTTGTTAAATTGGCGGCGGATTACCGATATGTTGCAGCAACGGCAACCACATTCGGTAAAAACCTTCTGCCCCGCGTAGCCGCCTTATTAGACGTACCGCAAATTTCTGATTTAACCGAGATTGTAGATAACACGACTTTTGTACGTCCGATTTATGCAGGTAATGCATTTGAAACCGTGCAAGCTGATTTAGAAAAGTTGGTGCTGACCTTCCGAGCAACGGCTTTTAATGCAGCTCCTGCACAAGGTGGTCATGCCGAGGCAATTAATGTTGAAGCAACCCCTGCTCAAAACCTGAGCCGTTTTGTGAACCGCAAGCTTTCTCATTCCGATCGTCCTGAGTTGACTCAGGCAAAAGTGATTGTTTCCGGTGGTCGTGCGTTGGGTAGTGCTGAAAAATTCAATGAAGTGTTAACTCCTTTGGCGGATGCGTTGGGTGCGGCAATCGGTGCATCCCGTGCAGCAGTAGATGCTGAGTATGCGCCAAACGATGCTCAAGTTGGACAAACCGGTAAGGTGGTTGCGCCACAGCTGTATTTTGCAATCGGTATTTCAGGTGCGATTCAACACGTTGCCGGTATGCAAGACAGTAAGGTGATTGTTGCAATCAATAAAGATGCTGATGCGCCGATTTTCAATGTAGCCGATTATGGATTAGTAGGTGATTTATTTGAAATCGTTCCACAATTAACAGAAGCATTGAAAAATTAATGTTTCACGTGAAACTTTCAGACGACATCGTTATTAATGAGGTCGTCTGAAAACATTTCAGCATGATTACGACTTATAAAACCATTACTTCCCCGACGCAGGCTGAGTTTAAAGATAAAGGCAGCCGTTTTATTGCATTTGCCTATCCGATTCGGATATTGTCTGATGTGAAAAAATACCTCGATCCGTTAAAGGAAGAACATCATAAAGCGCGGCATTGGTGCTATGCCTATCGTTTGGGTGTAGATGGTATGCAATTTCGTGCCAACGATGATGGAGAGCCATCAGGAAGTGCTGGACGACCAATTTTGGGACAGATTGATTCGGTGGGTATCACCGATGTTTTGGTTGTGGTCGTCCGCTATTTCGGCGGTACTTTATTGGGCGTTCCAGGTCTGATACATGCGTACAAAGAGGCGACGGCTCAAGTGTTGGCAGTTGCAGAAGTGGTTGAAAAGAATATTGAAAAAACCGTTTGGCTGAAATGTGAATATCCGTTTTTGAATGAAGCGATACGCATTGCCAAACAATATCAGGCGGATATATTGGAGCAGGATTTGCAGTTGGATTGCCGATTGACGGTAAGTTTGTCGTTGGCAAATTATGAGGCCTGTGTTGCGGCTTGGAAGAATACACGGCAGATTAAAGTAAATACGGAAAAGCCTTTTGAATGAAAAGGTCGTCTGAAAATCCACATCTTAGGGTTTTTAGACGACCTCTTCGCTGATTAATCTTCTTGCGTATATCTGTCCAAGGCATCGACGCTGGAGCGCAAATATAGCCAAGCCAATTGATGGAATTCGCCAAGCGCGTTCCATAGTGCATCTTCACTCATAATGCTGTATTCGCCTTCCGTACTTAAATCCAGTTCCGCCCCGTCTTCAATAGCCTGATGACACGCCTGATATTCGTGGGTGTAGAAATTAGCCATATCGCGAATTAAAGCGACGGCATATTTCCAACGGCGGATGTTTTCTTCTAATTGCGGTAGTAAATAACACCATTCGCGGTATTTGCTTTGGATTTCATCAATACGTTTTTGTATGTTTGCTTGTCCTTTTTTAATTTGTGAATAAGTTGAATAGGTTGCAGAGTGGAATGAAACGGTTTTTTGTTTAATTTCACCAAAATTTCTTTAAACGGGACAAAAGTCCCTTTGTATTGAGTTTTCGTTAAAAGTACATATTTGTCAAGGAGATGGCATGAAACTGCTGGTTATCGGTAATGGTGGTCGCGAACACGCGCTGGCTTGGAAATTGGCGCAGTCGCCCAAAGTGGAAACAGTATTTGTTGCGCCCGGTAATGCCGGTACGGCGATTGAACCCAAGTTGCAAAACATCGCCTTGACTGCGCATCAGGATTTAATTGAATTTTGTCGTAAAGAAAATATTACTTTTACCGTCGTTGGCCCTGAAGCGCCTTTGGCGGCAGGTATTGTGGATGATTTTCGTGCCGCAGGGCTGAAAATATTTGGTCCGACACAATATGCGGCGCAGTTGGAAAGTTCTAAAGATTTCGCCAAAGCATTTATGGCGAAATACAACATTCCAACCGCGCAATATCAAACCTTTAAAAATACCGATGCTGCACACGATTACGTCAATCAGAAAGGTGCGCCCATCGTCATCAAAGCCGATGGTTTGGCGGCAGGTAAAGGCGTGATTGTGGCAATGACTTTGGATGAAGCGCATGCTGCAATTGATGATATGTTGTTGGGCAATAAAATGGGCAATGCAGGCGCACGCGTTGTGATTGAAGATTTTCTGCAAGGCGAAGAAGCGAGCTTTATCGTTATGGTTGATGGTAATCATGTATTGCCTATGGCGACCAGCCAAGATCACAAGCGTCTTTTAGATGGCGACAAAGGCCCGAATACGGGCGGTATGGGTGCGTACAGCCCCGCGCCTGTGGTAACGCCTGCCGTGTACGAGCGCGCGATGAACGAGATTATTTTGCCGACCGTAGCGGGTATGAAAGCGGAAGGGCACGAGTTCACCGGCTTCCTGTACGCAGGTTTGATGATTGATAAAAACGGCGCACCCTATACGATTGAGTTTAACTGCCGTTTCGGCGATCCAGAAACCCAGCCGATTATGAGTCGTTTGAACAGCGACTTGGCGGATTTGGTCGAAGCAGCAATAGACGGCAAACTCGATAGTGTAGCCGCAGAATGGAATCCGCAAACTGCCGTAGGCGTGGTGCTGGCGGCGCAAAATTACCCCGAAACGCCTAAAAAAGGCGATGTTATTTCCGGTCTGGATGCTGCCAACCAAGTAGGCAAAGTTTTCCATGCTGGCACAACGGCAAACGGGAAAGGCGACGTATTGACCAACGGCGGACGCGTATTGTGTGTCGTAGGATTGGGCGATGATGTGGCGCAAGCGAAAGCCAAGGCATATGGCGCGTTGGAAAAAATCAGCTTCGACGGGATGCAATACCGTAAAGACATTGCCGATAAAGCGATTAACCGTTAATTAGAAAGAGGATGATGCCGTCTGAAGCCAAGTGACTGATACGCTTCAGACGGCATTTGATATTATGTTATTTCCGAGAATTATCGCAGCATCAGCGCAACGTAAGTTAAGCGTTTATTTGAAAAAAGGCGGTTTGGTCGCTTATCCGACCGAATCTTGTTATGGTTTGGGGTGTCTTCCGACATTAGCCAAAGCACTCGGTAAGTTGGCTCATTTGAAAAAAAGGCCGCAACACAAGGGTATGATTGTCATCGGGAATCAATTTGAACAGTTGCAGCCTTTACTTCAAATGCCGTCTGAAAATCTGCAGGCTATGCTTAGAAAAGAATGGCCCGCCCCTAAAACGTTCCTATTATCTGCCAAATCCTGCGTATTACCTGAGTTACGCGGGAAACAGCGCAGCAAGTTGGCGGTCAGGGTTCCCGCCCATGTAGGTGCGCGCCGCTTGTGTCAGGCTTTGCAAACGCCTTTGGTCTCGACTTCGTGCAACCGCGCAGGCAAACGCGCGTGTCGGACGGAGAGGGAAGTCAGAAGGCAATTCGGACGCGATGTGTGGATTGTTGGTGGGAGAATCGGCAGGCAGAAATTGCCGAGTCAGATTATTGACGGGGAAACAGGTAAACGTTTGCGTTAGATATGGGTGCTTGAATGAAAACTTTTTTGCATACACAAAGAAAAAATTTTTCGGATGGTATTTCTCTACATGATTGTTATTGCACAGAGATAAAGGTAGAAGGACACAACGTCTGCTTTGATTTTGAGGACGGTTTTATCGTTCTGAACAACAATCCAAACAATCAAGCGGGCAAGCATCTAAAAACAGATTTTTCCCGTGTTGTTTTAACCCATGAAAATGGAAACGCCGAAGACGATTATTTGGTCGATATTTTTGAAGACATCGTCTTTTTAGGGAAACGTTTGTTTACGGTCAGAAAATTTCTTGATTTTTCTGAATTGCTTGAGATGGTCAATACACAAGGTTATTTTCTTGAATTTCTGTATCTGTATGAGTGTATCGGTGTCAAAACAAGCGATTATTTTTTAGAGGCTGTGTTGGTTACGGGACGGAGCCGGAAATGCAAAAAATGCTTTATCAAAATTATGGGGGCAAGCAGTTTTGTGTATCAATGGAACAATTTACGTTTGGATAATGAAGTTGTATAGCGGGTTTATATTTCGGATGAAAGCCGGTTTAAAAAAATAATGTGGATAATTTCAGGGATAACTTTTCAGGGAAATGGCAAAATGCCGTCTGAAATGCTGATATTTCAGTATTTCAGACGGCATTTTTATGATAAGGCTTGTGGATAAGTTTGTGTATAAGTTACAATCAGAGTTTTTTTCCGCATACGGTTTCATATTGTTTTTCGGTTAATGTCCCGGACAGGATGCTCATCGGGCGGAGGGAAGAGGCTGTGTAGCTTTGTGTGGAAATTTCTGTGTTTTTTGTATCAAACAACTGTAGCGAACTTAAGCGGTATGTTTTGTTGTTGCAGTGGATTTCCCACTCTGCAATGGCAGTCTTGTATGCGGGGGTGTTGGCAAAACGTTCTTGTTTTAGATTGGTAACAACTTTTTTATCTTGGAAAATCATCAGATTTCCGTTTTTTCTCACGCTGTCTTTATTGATATATGTATGAATATTGCCGTTTGAGATCGTGCCGGTATTTTCCCATCGGGCAGACTTGTCCGGTGTGCTGCAGGCGGTTAGCAATATAGGGAGTAAAACGAAAGATAGGAAGATTGGGCGCATTAGGGTTTCCTTAATCATTGAAATCCGCTCATTCAGAAAGAACGGGTTGGGCGGGAGGGGTAGTGCCGTCTGTGAAATAAGGCAAATATGGCAAATTGATGCAGCCTTCGTGTTTTGCGTATTTATACATTCCGTATGGAGGAATATGCTGCTTTTGAAGCGTGTATTATGGATGAACTGCCGATAACAGTAAATCGGTTTGATTTGTTTCCGTCAGCTTATGCCGTCTGAAGCCCTTTCAGACGGCATTTATTTTGAAGTTCGGGTTGTTTTTGCCAGTGATATTTTGATGGTTTGAAGCTGTCTTTTATATTCCCGGCAATGCGGGCAGAACAGCAGGTGCATATATATAGAAATCTTCTCGCCCAGGGTGGTTTCCTGTTCCTGATGTTTGGAAAGAAGCAGGGCAATATCGCGGCATTTTTTCATAACGTTACTTCGGGTTTTCTTGGTTGAACCATTTGATTTGCAGGCATTGGCGCAATGATTCTCGGGCGCGGTGCATAATGGTGTGGTAGTTGGCCGTGCTGATACCGCACATTTGTTGTATTTCGTCGGATGAAAAACCGAGTATTTCCTTCAGGGTAAATACCCGTGCGGTGTTTTCAGGCAGGTTGTATAGGCAGCTTTGCAGAATTTTTTGGAATTCGTTGTTATTTAATGATTTTTCCGGAGTGTTCCAATGTTGAGGCTGCCCTTCCGGCGTCCAATGCCCGTTTTTGGAAAAATGGCTTTCAAATGCTTCATCCAGCAGCTCGTCATCCAGTGCGGTAAAGACTTTCCTTTGTCTCCCGATTTGACGTAATGCGTCAATAATTTTGTTTTTCAATATGGCAAAAAGCCAGCTGTTGACAAGTGCCCTGCCTTGAAAACTGTCGCCTGCGCTGTATGCGGACAGCAATGTTTCCTGCACTAAATCTTCAGCCAAATCAGGGTGGTCGGGCAATTGGAGCCGCGCAAAATGCAGAAGCAGTTTGCGCGACTCCATTAATTCGGCATCGGTCAGGTCGGGTAGCGGCATAGTATCGGGAACAAGGTAATTTTATGCGGATAGATGGTTTTGGCCCGGGGAATTGCCTTCCATATTTTCGGATATGGCGGATAAAGAGGGGATGATAATCCTTTGTTCAATCCAGCCTGACCATTTCCCAAGCAAAATATTTTTCCAATTATCGGCTTTAGGCATAAATTCGACAAGGGTTTGGGCGAGGGTGTCAAATGAAAGCGCGGAGGAACCCATTATCTCCAGCAGCATCATATCGAAGCCGTCCAATGTTTGGTACATCACATCATCTTCGGCGTTTCGCCATATTAACAAGGCTGTTTCCGCTTCCTGCAAATCATCGGTAACATCGTATCGATATTGCCGGATAAAGGCCGCAGGGGAGGGCGTGTATTTGCTGTCATTTGAATAATGAATGTCGGGAATATCCGGAATTTGTGCAACTTCTGCCAGCAATTGGGTATATTCAAAATCCATCAGTGCCAAAATGCCGTCTGAAAGCGGCAGGCTTCGGCAATATTGTAGGAACTCGCCGGGGATTTCTTGAAAATAAGGCGTTTGGGCGCGCGCGTCGCGGACGAAACCTTCTTTCAGATGGCCCCATTCTTCGCTGTCAAAGTATTGCAGCGTTTCGGTATAGCAGCGGTCGATAAAGCTGTAGATATTGTTGCGTATCAGGCGGATATAGACATTCAACCGCTCTTGCGGCAGGCCGTCTGCGGCTTCGCCCCCGCGTATGGCTTGGGCGAAACGGTGCTGGTATTGGGCGGAGGTTTCAGGCTGCACGGCGGTATTCCTTTCCGGCACGCGTTTGATAATCGGCGATTTTGGCAACTTCGGCTTCGAGTTCGGCAAAAGGCGGGAAATTAAAATCGCGTTCCAACAGGGTGGGCGGAATCGTCGGCAGCTTGGCATAGGCAAGTTCGAGCAAGTCCCAAACAGTCGGCAAAACCGCGGCACCGTGGGTATCAATCAACAATTCCGGCGTTTCCACGTCATGCCCGGCAATATGAATATAGCACACGCTCCCTGCATCCACATTTTCTAAAAAGGCTTCAGGCGACAGCAGACCGTGATTGACGGCGTTGACGTAGATATTGTTCACGTCCAGATGAATGCCGCAGTCGGCTTCACGGGCAACCGCGTTGAGAAACTCGACCTCGTTCATCTCGGCAAGCGGAGAATGCAGGTAGTAGGACGTGTTTTCCACGGCGATGCGGCAGCCCAAACGGTCTTGCACTTCGCGGATACGCCGCGCCGTATGATGCACCATTTCTTCAGTGAAGGGCAGCGGCAACAAATCGTAAAGATGACCGCCGTCGTGGCAGTAGCTCAAATGATCGGAGAAAAACGTGCAATCGTAACGGCGCATCATTTCTTTGATGCCGTCTATCAAATCAGTATCCAGCGGGGCTTGCCCGCCCAGCGACATAGACAATCCGTGCAACGCCAGTGTCAGCCGTTCCGCCACGCGGTCAAACTGTTTGCGCGCCCTGCCGCCCATTTTCAGCCAGTTTTCCGGTGCGGCTTCGATAAAGCATATCGGGCTGTCGTCTGAAAGTGAAAGAAAGTCTTCCGCCAAGTCGCGGCGGTAGCCTAAGCCTGCGTGTTGAATCATATTTTTACCCGGTTCGGATGGCACAAAAGAATAATGTGCTGGTTTAAAAAAATCTTTGTTTGCCGTTAAAAAAGCCGCATTTTACTGAAAAACGCGGCTTGGTTTGAAGGGACGGGATTATTTAGAACCGCATTTGCCTTCGCCGCATTTGCCTTCGGCAGATTTGGCTTTGGCTTTAGATGCTTTGGTGTGTTTGTGGGCTTTTTTTACGGTTGCACCGCATTTGCCCTCGCCGCATTTGCCTTCTCCTGCTTTAGAAGCAGCCGCGCCGCACGAACCTTCGGCAGATTTGGACGCGCCGCAAGAGCCTTGGGTGGATTTTTGAACGCCTGTTGCGTTGCTTGCAGGTTTGTCGGCGGCAACGGCACCGGCGGCCAAAGACAGGGATAAAGCACCGGCGAGTGCGGCAGCAATGTTTTTGTTCATTTCTATTTCCTTTTCAGAATATCAAGTTAACGAGATAAGGTTGGAATGTTTAAAGTCAGATTCCACGACTGAATCAATCTTGTTTCAGACGGCATCGGGGGCAAAACCGTTTTTTCAGCAGCGTATCCAGCGACCATCCGCCCGCACCCTGCAAAAGCAGCGGGATTAATACCACGATATAAATTAAAGCCATTTTATAACCGTTGTCGCAGACATTGTAACCCGAACCGGCGTGAACCGCAGCCCAGGCGACGGCGGTAACGACCATCAGCCCCAATGCCGACAGGCGCGTTGCCAAACCCAAAAGCAACAGTACGGGCAGCAAAAGCTCCGCATACATCGCAAGATTCCAGTTTAACGCGTCCGGCAGCAAGTTGAACGGGAATGGAAATTGATCGTTGATTTCGGAAAACCAATTCTCCCCGTTCCATTTTTGCAAACCCGATTCCAAAAATTCATATGCGGCAAACAGACGCAAAACCAGCATAGCGGATGCCGTCTGCCAAGTTGTTCCGATTTTCATAAGTATTCCTATTTTGGTTCTGTTGATACCCCATTAGACGGATTTTGTCGGAAAAACTGACACTCGGCAGCCAACAATTTAACAAGTTAATGAATATAAAAAGAAAGTATTTTGACGGAAAGAAAGGGAAAAAGGCGGGATATTTGGATAACGGCGGTGTTGTGAGATAATTCCCGCCTTGGACGGTATGCTTTCAAATGCTAATCCCGACAACAACAAAACGGGACTACTCGATGATAATTTATCAAATAAAACACATTAAAAACAATCAATATGGATAAGGGTGTAAAAAAATACGGAAAAATCTATGAAATCTCGCTCCCAAATGGGAAATTTGCTTACATATGTAGGGTGAGGCAATACGAGTTTGGTATTTTTGATTATCTCTCGGAAAAGACAGCCAATATGGATGAGCTTCTTTCTGTTGGGTTTAAGACTTATAAAGCCTGTATAGAAACAGCCATAAGAAAGAAGATTTGGAAACTGATAGGGCAAGTTGATTTAGAGAAAGAAAATATAATATATCCAGATTTAGCGATTTTCTTATCATACAATAAAGAACTTTTTATTA